>NZ_PNCW01000130.1:0-1852 GCF_005886985.1 Pseudoalteromonas sp. S3178
TCCTGCCTCGGAGAAGCTGGATAAAGCTAAGCATATGAAAATATATAAATTTTGGAAGCAATCATTTTCCAGTCCAGTGCAGAACATTGTTGAACCTGCTTCTCTTTCATACATCAACAAAACTGAGATATCAGACTCCGAAGCACTGAGTATAATGGAAAAGCTTTCAGCGTTTCCAAAATCCTATAATGCGCTTCAAGTTGTCTTGTTTTCATGTTCAGATGACGATGAGTTGGTCGACGAAAAATATGAAAATATTGTAGCTCAGTGGAAATCGGCTACTTAACCAGTGAATAATGTCGTTTGTAAACTCACTGGGAATTTTACTCGCTGGCCTTCGGCTAAAACGTTCCTAAAGTTCCCGTATTTAAAGCGTTATGCGCACAAGGAAGTTCAATGAATAATATCAAGAATATATTAGTTTCTATTTTTTCAGGTATCGCATTAGCCATAATAGGCTCTTACCTCACAGGGCATACTTCTGCGCTTGTTATGCCGGTAAGTTTTGGCAATCTGATATGGGCTTGGGATATATTTGTCGTCCAATTATTAGGTTTTGGTTTACTCGCGATAGCATCAGGCTTTTTAGTTGCTTACATTACTAACAAAAACTTCTTGTTTTCAGTGGTTGCGGTTTTTTTAATAACGCAGTTATATTTGAGTTTTGTTATTGGTGACGGTTTCTATTTTTACTTTCCGCATATTTTAACAATGTTAGTGTGTTTATGTGCTGGTTGGTATGTAGCTCGTAAAAAGTTTTGTGAAAGTCTCTAAGTATGCGTTAAGAAAATCAAAGTTATATTGGATGTATGGTGGCGATATTTTTTAGTGCCACTTTGATACGGTGTTTTAAAGCGACTTCTTATATTTCAGCTTTTATTTTCTATTGTATTAAGTGTTCTTGAAAGCTTTGTCGGTCAATCGGCTCTAGACTTAATTGCTGCAACGTACTTGATAATTACTTGGCATAACCAGAATCTACAAAAATACTAAAATTGCCAACTTGGTATGCGTTCAAAATCAAGACTAAGTGATGCTAATTGGATGTTTATGTTTATAAGTTGACTGAATGTTGGTTTTGTCACTTTTACTATGTTCGAGTTGGCTAGCAAGGTATTGCTAACAAACGATTCAAGCGGGGTTTTGCTGCTCACTCGTTTTGCAATATATGCATTCCGCTAGCGCTTCGTTAACATCAATTAAAACGTCGTCTAGCTGTCCGTTGATAGCGGCGCTAATTATATTGCTAAAGGATTATCGTGAAATACTCTAGGGTTTTACTCTTTTCAGTAGGCTTGTATTTATTACTAATTGCTTTATCAACAATAGCAACAAAGATTGTCGGCTTTGATGAGATGGTTCAAAGCACATCATACATTTATACTCATTACGTCCTCGGTTTTTTAGCCTCTTTAATGGTTTATTTATATCTAGGATATAGTCAAACAGTGAGTCCGTATAAACAAGCCTTTTTAGTTGCGGCTGTTTATTGGTTTATTAACTTAAGTGCCGGTGCCTTACTATATATACTGTTAGAAATAACAATGGAGCCTCTAATATATTTGATTACAGCGTCGCTGCATGTAATCGCTGTTTTATTAGGGACGCTACTTGGTATTCAATTACGTAGTAAGAAAATAAAGCGTAATAAAAAATTGTTAATCAGAACCTAAGCTGCTGGTTTTGCTTTCTCACTCTAACCTTAACCAACAATCTTGCAGCCTATTTATTTGGCATAAGTAAAAAAGGAGTTTGAATTTGCTATTTGATTGGTTTAGCGCTGAAAAGCCTAATGTTTATTTGGGATCGTTAGCTGTAGTTAATAACAGTCACTTTTCTAAGGTAGAGTCGT
>NZ_PNCW01000131.1:0-2625 GCF_005886985.1 Pseudoalteromonas sp. S3178
AGAAGAAGACGGCATGCGCTGCGCACCTCATATGGGTATGGTTAAAAGTGGTGGTAACTACGCCAGTGCGTTAGCCCCAATTAGTGCTGCACGTGAAAAGTATCAAGCAGATCAAATTTTATTTTGCCCAGGTGGCGATGTACAAGAAACCGGCGCAGCTAACTTTATTTTAATTGATGGCAACGAAATTATTACTAAAGCGCTTGATAGCACGTTTTTACATGGTGTAACGCGTAATAGTATTTTAACCATAGCCAAAGATTTAGGTATGACAGTAAGCGAGCGTAACTTTAGTGTTACTGAGCTACTAGAGCGCGCAGCTAAACCAGGTACAGAGGCTGCACTTTCGGGCACTGCTGCGGTACTTACTGCTGTGGGTACGTTTATTCATAACGATAAAGAATACAAAGTAGGTACTGGCGAGCCAGGCCCAACTACAGCACGCTTACGCCAAGCATTGAACGATATTCAATGGGGCAGAAGCGAAGATAAGCACGGTTGGTTAACTAAAATCTAATTGATTTTATAAGCTTACATTAAAAAGCCACCGATTAGGTGGCTTTTGTATTTTTAAGTATTTTAAATGATTTGGTACAGTTAAAACTTCATTTCTATTTTGCCGTACACGTAGCGTCCGTTAAATCCATACGGTGAGAAGCTAGAGTAAGCAAATAAACGTGAGAAGGTTGTTAGCTCTTCAACGTTTTCTCGTGTTGCATCTGGGTATACATCAAAAATGTTATTTGCACCTACGCTCAACGATACGTTATTGGTAAGCGCGTAACCGATGTCTAAGTCGGTGATCCATTTTGGTTTTAGCACTTCATTTAGTTCAGCCGTAGATGATGGATCTTGGGTTTCGCCGTAACGGGTTGTTCTAAGCGTGGTACGAATATCATCGTTAGTCCACGTAGCACTTAAATTGTATTTGTTACGGGGTGTACTTACCTCAAAACGACGCAGCTCAGTGCCTGAGAATAAGTTGTCTTGATCGAATCCTGCGCCTTGTAGCTCTGCTGGTGGATCAATAATATTGGTCACTTCGTTTTTGCCGTAGTTGTAGCCTAAGTTAAAGGCAATATCGCCATAGCCATCGGTTGCTACATTGTACGAAGCAACTACATCAACACCACGTGTTTTACTATCAATCGCATTTAAGAAAAAACGACCTTGTGTTGCGCCAGTGCCTGCTAATAGCTCTTCAATTGCAGCGCCCGACAAATTGTTAGATAAAACAATACGGTCATCAATTAATATTTGATAGTAATCAACCGATAAGCTGAAGTTAAAGTCGGTAGACCACGTAAAGCCGACACCGTAGTTAGTGGCTTCTTCTGCATCAAGACCTGGTGAGCCAAGGGCTTGTGCTACATCGCTACTTGGGGCAAAGGTACCTGTTTCGGTTGGCTCGCCATCAACAAATACTGTTGCAACAGATGTAAAGTATTGCTGTTGTAATGAAGGCGCTCTAAAACCTGTTGATGCCGATGCACGAATGGCTAAATCTTCAGTGAGCGAATAACGTGTTGCAATTTTACCGTTGAGCGTATCACCAAAATCAGAGTAATCCTCGTAACGCGCTGCAACAGCTATGTTCCAATTATCTGTAAGGTAGGTTTCTAAATCTATGTAAAAGCTAACATTGTGGCGGCTGTTGTCACCTTCAGACTCTGGGGTAAAACCTGGAAATACTTGTGAGCCTGCAGCACCAAACGGGCCATCTTCACCAGTAACCTCACCACCTGGGCCAAATGTCCCTTGTGCGTATGACGCTTCTTCGCCTGCTTCAATTTCGTAACCTTCTGTACGATACTCTGCACCAAAAGCAACACTTACCGAGCTTTCTAAAAAGCTTACATCTACTTCGCGATTAAAATCTACGTTTAAAGTAAGCTGATCGTAAGTCAGGGTGCCGGCATCAAAGCTTGTTTGGCTAGTAGGGCCGTATGATGTATTTAAGCTATTTATAACACCAAATTCAAATGCATCTTGACCATACACTGCCGATACATCGTAATTCCATTCGCTTAAAAAACCTTTAACGCCAAGTGCTAATGAAAAGTCATTTATATCTGAGGTGATCACCGGTAAAAAACCGTCTGGGTAAATTTCTTCTATATTACGGCTGTCGCTTGCACGGCGATAAAACCCGCCGCCTTCACCTTCACGTTTAGAGTAAGAGCCAAATGAATAGAGTTCAGCATCGTTAGTGAGTTGTAGAGCTGAGTTATAAAACACAGAGAAATCTTCTACGTCACCATTACCAAAGTTATGATTGTAACGGTTTACGGTGAGTTCACGAGGGTCGAGTGAGCCATCATCTAAGCGATCGTAGTTTTCGCGTTGGTCGTAGTCTGAGCGGTTTGTAGAGTGGCGGTCGCGGTATTCAGTTGAGATGTTTAAAAAGCCATTTTCACCCAGTTCAAAACCCATATTACCTTGAAGTGTTAATGTTTGACCGTCTGTTAATGAGCGATCGCCGCCTTCGGTAAATGCTAAATTACCATCGCTACCCTCAGATACAGATTCAAGCTGAGGTACGCCGTCCATTTCGGTTACATTTGCGCCATAAATTGCAGCTACAGATCCGCCGCTACTTGCACTTTTAAGTACAATATTAATAAC
>NZ_PNCW01000132.1:0-2493 GCF_005886985.1 Pseudoalteromonas sp. S3178
CACTTAATTATGCGGATTGGTGTAAGGCGTTCATTAAGAGTCAATACATCAACTAAAATAGCGTAATGCCAGGTTAGTTGATGTATTAATTGTAGATGTTTAAAGGGGCTTATTAATTAACTTAATTGCTTGGCTCGCGGTGACAGGCTTTGATTTTAAATAACCTTGTCCGTAATTGCAGGCGGTTAATTTTAAAATAGCAAGTTGCTCTTGTGTTTCAATACCTTCAGCAACAACCTCAAGTTGAAGTGATTGCGCCAGAGATAAAATAGCTTCAACAAGGGGGTTAGTTGAATCTTGAAGGTGATCAATAAAGCTTTTGTCTATTTTTAAAATGTGGATAGGTAATTGATGCAAGTAACCAAGCGCCGAATAGCCTGTACCAAAATCATCGAGGCATAACTTCACTTTTAATGGTGAAAGCCCTTCGATTATGTGTGTTGCCAGCTCTAGGTTTTCTATCAAGCCAGACTCTGTAATTTCTAAGCACAAAGAGCCAAGAGGTAATTGGTACTTATTGTAAATTGAGTGAATTTGAGCAACAAAATCAAGGCTTGCAAAATGACGTGAAGACACATTAACGGTTACTTTTAAAAAACGATGACCTTGTTTGTGCCATTTTGAGATATGCTGCGCAGCTAGATCAAGCAAGTGCAAATCTAAGTTAATTATTTGCCCTGTGGTTTCAGCTATAGGTATAAAGTCATTAGGTGGTACAAAGCCTTTTTTAGGGTGATGCCAACGTACTAAAGCTTCAAAGCCTATTACTTCACTACTATTAATTGTAAATATTGGCTGAAAATAGAGCTCAAACTCATTATGCTCAATACCGTGCTGTAAATCGTTTTCAATATCTGCATGGGTTTTGAGCTTTTTACGCATTGTATTATTGAAAAACTTTACTTGCCCGCGACCGGTCGATTTTGCTTCGTACATGGCAGCGTCAGCTTGTTGTAATAAAATATAGGCTTTATCGTCAATACTATCGCTGTAAGCTATACCAATGCTTGTTGAGGCTTGTAATAGGTGACCATCTACATTTAAAGGTTTAGAAAGTGCCGTTTGTATGCGTTTTAACGCTTCACTGACCTGATTTTTATGGGTGATATTTTCCATGAAGATCGCAAATTCGTCACCGCCTAAACGTGCAAAAGTATCGGTATTACGGACAGTATTTTTAATGAGTTCACAAATTTTAATTAAAAAGTGATCACCCACCTCGTGGCCTAAAGCGTCATTTATACTTTTAAATCGATCAAAATCTAAATATAAAAGTGCATGGCTTGTGCTTTTTTTAGCACGGGATAAGCGTAAAATAGCGTGCTTTATCCGCTCAATAAGTAAAGAGCGGTTAGCAAGGCCTGTTAGTTCATCATGAAGTGCTTTGTGCTCTAGCTCTTGACGGGCTAATTGCCTGTCTATTGCCATACTTATTTGGCGGCTAACATAGGTTAATAGAGCGCTGTCGTGTTCATTATATTGCAAATTTTTATCATAGCTTTGAACAACAATTACACCACTTATTCTCTCATTTGTTTTAAATGGGACGCCAAGCCAGGATTCAGATAACCTTCCAACAAGTTTAAAGTCGCCAGTATTAATGTGTTGCTGATATTGTGATTGGTTAAGTAATAAAACACGATCTGATTTTAATAAATAGTAAGAAGCGGTATCTTTTAGCTGCTCTTTTGAGATTTTTTTATGGGCGTGACTTTGGATCCCTTCTTCAACTATATAAACCAGATCAAGAATATCAACTTGCTTATCGTACAAAGCAATAAAGAAGTTATCGGCAGGGAGTAAGCTATTTATAATGTTATGAAGTGCTTCAAAAAAAGTGTCTAGATCACTGGCTTTGTAGGTTAGGTTAGCTATTTGTAATAAGCTATTTTCCAACTTTTGAGCATTGTTAAGCTGCTCAACGGTTTGCTTTAAGTTATTTACCGTATTTACTTGGTTTATTTTTGCACTAAGTAAATGAGCAACCGTTGTTAGTATTTCAAGGTGAGCATTAGTAAAGTAATTTTTGACAGGGTGCTCACAATCAATAACACCTAAAACTTGTTCCTTGTATATAAGAGGAACACAGAGCTCTGATTGAGCAGGGCGATTATCTGCAATATACCGACTGTCTTTAGTTACATCATCAATAATGACTGCTTTACCTGTACTTGCAACTGCACCCGTAATGCCCTCACTAAAGCGAATTATTTTACGCTCAGCTTGGTATTTATCCCGTGCATGAGCAATACCCATTGAGGCGACTTGATTTAATGTATTAGTCTCTCGATCTGCAAGGTAGATAACGCAATCAACAAATCCTAAGCGGTTGACTACATGTGTTGTAACGTACTCAAATAACTCATCGAGTGTGTCGAGTTGTAATAAGCTAGATGAAAATTGATTAATGATACTGAGTTGATCAGTTTTTATTTCAAGGGCTCTAGCTGCGTCCATTTGATAAGGCATAGGCAATTTATATTATTCTTTTTA
>NZ_PNCW01000133.1:0-1716 GCF_005886985.1 Pseudoalteromonas sp. S3178
AAGTGTACGCCCAAAAAAATAAATTTCAACCGTATTAGAGTAAATATTCAACTTTACTTAGCGTTAATTGATAAAACAGATTTGTGGTTAAAAGCCTTTTTATTAAAATAGGAATGTGCATTTTTCGTTCAACTCAACGCTTAACAAAATTATTTATGCCATGCTAAGGTTATGTAAGATTGGATTAATTTTGGAAGCCATTATGATCAACTCAGTACCACATAACACACTCCCTAAACTAATAATTGCGGGCTTAACTGTTGCAATGCTTGGTATGTCTACACCAGTTAATGCTAATAATGACTATATAAAAAACTACAAACAGCTCGATGGTTTAGCGCTTAACGTTAACGCAGTAACAGCGGCAGAAGGTGTGGTTATACCTTGGGCTATTGAACCTTTAGCAAATGGTGATTTATTAATATCTGAACGCAGTGGTACATTATTTTTATTGCCTAAAAATACCACTACATTAACTAAAGTGTCTGGGCTACCTAAAATAGATGCTAATGGCCAAGGTGGATTGCTTGATTTATCACTACACACCGACAATAAGCAAAATCAGTGGCTGTACTTTAGTTACTCAAGCAGTGAGGGCACAGGAAGTGGAAGTAACACCGCCCTTATGCGCGCTAAGCTAAATGATGATCATACCCAGTTATCTGATCAGCAATTGCTATACAAAGGCGAACACAACAGCACCAAAGGCCAACACTATGGCAGCCGTATTGTGTTTGATGATGAAGGTTATGTTTATTTTTCAATTGGCGATCGCGGCGCGCGCACTATAAACCCACAAGATCTAACCCGCGATGGCGGTAAAGTATATCGCTTACACGAAGATGGTCGTATCCCAAGTGATAATCCGTTTGTTAAACAAAAAAATGCCAAACATGCAGTTTGGTCCTACGGGCACCGTAATCCACAAGGCATGTGGTTTGATAAACAAAATAATATAGTGTGGTCTCACGAACACGGCCCTCGTGGTGGCGATGAGCTTAATTTAATAAAAAAAGGCGCTAACTACGGATGGCCTTTAGTAAGTTATGGCGTTAATTACAGCGGCACCAAGTTTACAGACCTTAAAGAAAAAGACGGCATGCAATCGCCTGTATTACACTGGACTCCTTCTATTGCTCCCTCCGATATGTTGTATGTAACGAGTAACAAATACCCGAAGCTTAAAGGTAAGCTATTACTCGCATCAATGAAGTTTTCTTTTATTAGCGCACTAGAACTCTCAAAGGGTAAAGTTGCTAAGCAATATAAAATACTCGATGGAATAGGCAGAGTGCGCAGTTTAGCGCAAGGCGCTGATGGGTATATTTATTTAGGCATAGATGGCCAAGGTATTAAACGCCTAGAGCCACAAACGTAAACCCCTTAAATCATCAAAGTATAATAAATACAGCGTTTACTTTATTTTATAGGGTAAGCGCCCTGTCACTAAAAGAACTATTTATCTCTTTGTAGCGTACGATAAAGCTATAATTACCGTAAATTTAAGAGAGTCACCATGTTTTCAATATTCAAATCAGATCCAACAAAAAAGTTGCGTAAAGAGTACGACGCAAAAGTAGAGCAAGGTATGCAAGCACAGCGTAAAGGCGATATTAAAAGTTACGCAATGCTAAGCGCAGAAGCCGAAAAAATTTGGAGTGAAATAGAAGTTCTTGAAGCTAAAAAATCCAAATAATACCAATCGTGTTAAGTTAT
>NZ_PNCW01000134.1:0-1599 GCF_005886985.1 Pseudoalteromonas sp. S3178
TATATTATTCTTTTTATTTTTTGATACAGGTACTAAGTTAACTCAATATTTTCTTGAGTACAAAATAAAGCGATAAATAGATTTTATAAAGCGTAAAGCGATTCTTTTTAATAAAATCTTTACTCCAAAACCTCATATGCCTATGATCGGATAAATTCAGCCGTGGAACAAAGTAATGACAAGTAATACATCTAACACCGTAACAACTCTCACTATCACTCGCCCAGATGACTGGCATGTACATTTAAGAGATGGTGATCAGTTAAAAGATACTGTGCGCGACATTAGCCGCTACATGGGTCGAGCTATTATTATGCCAAACCTTGTTCCGCCTGCAACATGTACTGATACTGCATTAGCTTATCGTGAGCGAATTATGAATGCTGCTCCACAAGGGCAGTTTGAGCCTTTAATGGTGCTTTACTTGACGGATAAAACGACTCCAGACGAAATCAAGAAAGCCAAAGCAACGGGTAAAATTTTTGCTGCAAAATTATATCCAGCAGGAGCGACTACTAACTCTGATTCAGGCGTTACATCAGTTAAAAATATTTATCCTGTTTTAAAAGCGATGCAAGAAGTCGGTATGCTACTTTTAGTGCACGGTGAAGTAACAGATTCTTCAATAGATATTTTTGACCGTGAGAAGGTGTTTTTAGATACTATTTTAGGTGATGTTGTTGCTGATTTTCCTGAATTAAAAATAGTTTTGGAGCACATAACAACAAAAGATGCTGTTGAATTCGTTATGGCTGCACCGCAGAACGTAGCCGCGACCATTACAGCGCATCATCTTCTTTATAACCGTAATCATATGTTAGCGGGTGGTATTCGCCCACATTATTACTGTTTGCCTATCCTTAAGCGTAATATCCATCAGCAAGCTTTAATGGCGGCTGCAATCAGTGGTAATAAAAAGTTTTTCTTAGGGACTGACTCTGCACCGCATTACAAAGACAAAAAAGAAGCTGCGTGCGGTTGTGCTGGGGCTTACACAGCTCATGCATCAATTGAGTTGTACGCAGAGGCTTTTGAAGATGCAGGTGCTTTAGATAAACTTGAAGGGTTTGCAAGTCACTTTGGAGCTGACTTTTATGGCCTTGAGCGCAATACAGATACAATTACTTTAGAAAAGAGCCCTTGGAAAGTGCCCGCAACTTATACTTTGGGTGATTCTAAAGTCGTGCCTATAAAGGCAGAAGACACTATTGATTGGCAAGTAAAATAGTACGATTAAATGTTTATAAAGCCACAAATGAAATTTTGTGGCTTTTTTAGTTTACTACCATTGGGTTTCTAGCCTCTTAAAAGAATATGATATTTAAGCACTTTTTATAAAATGTGTAAATAAGCCCTCTATTTATAGTTTTTAAATCATACAATAGTATATTTAAGATTATTTCTGCTTTTAAATTAACCATTTATCATTAAATTAAAGAAAGTTAAGTTTCTTATTAAATAAATCCCAATTAATAGAGCCAAAAAAAAATTAATGTGTTAATCTTAACTTGCTTTGAGTTTTTGCGTATTGAATTTACGGATATTGTGCTGCGTTTAAGGTTACCGGTTAGGTTAAAACTTGTTCCTGTACTATACCTC
>NZ_PNCW01000135.1:0-297 GCF_005886985.1 Pseudoalteromonas sp. S3178
GGCAGGTTGATATACCAGGTATATTCACCGTGCTGGCATTCACCGATTAACTGGTCGTTATCCCAAATGTAGTCAATTTTACCGTGCTCGGTGTGCTTGGCGATACGACGCCCGAGTGGGTCGTAGTCGTATTGCGTGAGCGTACCGTTGTTATTAAAGCAACTTAGCTGGTTAAACGCGTTGTATTCACGACGGGTTTTAATGCCTTTGCCGGTTTCGCGTATTTGGTTACCAAACTCATCGTAGTAAAAGTCGCTGTCGCCAAATTGTGTTAGGCGGTCGGCGTCGGTGGCACTG
>NZ_PNCW01000136.1:0-479 GCF_005886985.1 Pseudoalteromonas sp. S3178
AGTATTTAATTAAGCCTTAGGAACTTATATTTTAAATTGAGGGGGGGGCTTAGGTGATATTAATTTTTTAGTTAGGTATTGATTAGATGGAGTAATTTTAAAAATTACACATTAATTTAAATACTTGGCTCTATTAATTAAAGCCAAGTATTTTACAGGTAGATTAGCTGTTCGCTTTTAGCTCGTTGGTAAACTGGCCTATCGCATTTACTACTTCTTGCGCGCCGTTTTGTATTTCGCTCATAACATCACCAGACTCTTTAGATAATGCTAAACCGCGTTCTGCTTTTTCCTGGCCTTGCTCTATAACCGAAACCGTATTTTGAGTTTGCGAGCGATTTCGTTGCACTACTTCTACAATTTCTTCGGTTGCTTTTGATGTACGCGACGCTAAAAGTCTAACCTCATCGGCTACCACAGCAAAGCCTCGCCCTTGCTCTCCAGCGCGTGCGGCTTCTATTGCAGCATTTAAAGCAAGT
>NZ_PNCW01000137.1:0-207 GCF_005886985.1 Pseudoalteromonas sp. S3178
TAAACTTTATCTCGCTAGGGCTGCGCATATTACGCTTTCCTATTTTTTTGTCAACACTTAATTTTGTTAAACTTGAAAGTTTTCAACACTAAGTTTTACTCGACTCACTGATTGACTCTTGCCTCGCTAAGCGTTGCTGTCTGCCGTCTCAGTGGGGTCGCATTATAGGGAGATCCGAAAACAGATCAACCCTTTTTTGAAGAAAAC
>NZ_PNCW01000138.1:0-379 GCF_005886985.1 Pseudoalteromonas sp. S3178
TGTCCACACAGATGATTGTTAATTGTAAAGAGAACAACACTTATTGTTTGGGTCTGTAGCTCAGCTGGTTAGAGCGCACCCCTGATAAGGGTGAGGTCGGTAGTTCAAATCTACTCAGACCCACCACTTCTTCTTAAACTTATCACTAAGCTTAAAATGAAGTCGGTATACAAACAGTAAGACCAGCATATGTGGGGCTATAGCTCAGCTGGGAGAGCGCCTGCCTTGCACGCAGGAGGTCAGCAGTTCGATCCTGCTTAGCTCCACCACTTTACTTCTTAAAAATAAATATTCTTTATCGGGCAGCAAAATCGCCTGAGAATAGAGTGTGTTTAATTTTGAGAAGTTTTTGATTCTCTGCTCTTTAAAAATTTGGAAA
>NZ_PNCW01000139.1:0-329 GCF_005886985.1 Pseudoalteromonas sp. S3178
GTTATTAGCTCAGTTGGTAGAGCAGTTGACTTTTAATCAATTGGTCGATGGTTCGAATCCATCATAACCCACCATTCTTTATTCTGATGAATATAGCATGGCATCAATCGGCGGATTTACGCACGCTTTAACTTAGTAATAAGTAAGCACTTGGAGCGGGTTATTAGCTCAGTTGGTAGAGCAGTTGACTTTTAATCAATTGGTCGATGGTTCGAATCCATCATAACCCACCATCTTCTTTCTTTAGAATTGAGTTGGTCCAATCGGTGGATTTACACAAAAAAGCAAGTTGCGATTAACGCAGCAAAAGAGCGGGTTATTAGCTCAGT
>NZ_PNCW01000014.1:0-51300 GCF_005886985.1 Pseudoalteromonas sp. S3178
CCACTTCAAAGTAATAATAAACCCAAAGAAAAAGCACTACCTACTCTTGAACACCCGGTCCAAAGGTCAGTAGTTCTAATCCACTCAGTCGTACCACTTCAAAGTAATAAAAATAAAATAACCTTTATGTTTTAATTTTATACCGCTACCTTAAATAGTTATTTTGATTGATTTATATGCTATTTATTTACAAATTGCATATAATCACTTAGTGGGATTGGAAAGTGGGTATTCATATGGATCGGGTTGTTGTTTTAGCACTATTATTTTTGTGTACTTTGTTTAGTGCTTATACTTGTGCACTCCCTCTGAATACTGATACAACGACTCTCAGCGATGATAACTTATGGCGGCCCACTACATCATCAGATACTGCACCGTCTGCAGAGCAAATAGTTTCCTTATACAAAAACAGTACTGAAACAAATAACTTACTTGGAAAAAACGGCGCTGTTGTGACTAAAATAGCGCTTCAAAGTAATACCCCCTCAGATTGGTACATACTCCCACAAGCTAATTTTATCGACGTTGGTGTGGCCTATTGGCAAAGTGATAACGGTGATTTAATCAAGCTTGCTGATTTTTCGCAATCTCATATTAACCAACCCGCTATTATAATGCATGGCCAAGCTTTTAAGTTGTCTTTTGCGAACGCTGGTAGAGGCTATTTATGGATATATTTAGATGCTAAGCGCTATCCAACCCCAGTTGATTTAAAAGTATTAAGCGAACCTGCATTTTTGCATCACCAGTTTTATGTAAACTCACTTACTCTTATCGCTATTTCGGTCATGCTTACACTTGCTGTTATGGCCTTTGTAATGTTTTTAAGAGTAAAGCAAAAAGTCGCGTTGTTTTGTGCAGGTTATGTAGGCTTGCATGGTCTAGGTTGGGCTTTTGCATCGGGTGCTGTAAACGCAATATATACCAGTCCTACTTTTAATAAACACTATTTAGGCATGTACTTATTTGCTTTTGCAATCAGTTGCGCCTCCGCCTATACCTACTACTTGTTTAATTTTGATAAAGAAAAAACAAATAAACTAGGTAGTGCGTTAAAATATTTTACTTATGCATCGCTTGTATGTGGTGTGTGCAGTGTGTTTATGCCGTTTTATATTGTGTTTTATGTGGCGCATTTATTAGCTGCAACATGGGTGATGCTTAGCATAACAACAGGCTTTGCAATGTTAAGCTTAAACGACTTTAGAGCTAAGTACTTTTTGTTTGGTAACTTACTTTATAGCCTATCTTTGGCTGTTTATGTCGCGTTTCATTTTAATATGATAAACGCTTCATCATCCGAAATCTTTGTACTTAGTGCCTTGGCTATAGATTGTGTATGCATACTATTGTCTTTATCTGAGTGGCTAAAATTAAAGCAGCACGAGTTTAACATCATACTTTATCAATCGCGCTTTGACCCACTAACTCAAGTAGGAAATCGCTTATTATTAGATGATGAGTTAACCAAGCTATCAATTTCTTCTTACGTAATTGTGTTTATAGATTGCGATGGCATCAAAAAAATAAATGATGCATTAGGGCATACAAAAGGCGATGAATTTTTAGTAAATGCAGCAAATTTAATGAAAAATCATGTACCACATAACACAGCTGTGTTTAGAACCGGAGGAGATGAATTTATTTGGCTATGTAAAGTAGCGAATAAAGCTGAGCTTAGCCAAATAACAGTAGCGCTCAAAGAAAAGCTAAATTCGCTCCATCACACTATTAAACAACAGTGGCCACAATCAGGCATTAGTTATGGAATAGCTTCAAGCGATGAATGCCAAAATCATACTGAATGCTTAACCTTAGCCGATGAACGCATGTACAGTTTAAAGTCTGCCCACAAACTTAAAGCGAGCTAACGTTATAAATTACAAAGTTATAAAACGTAATCAACAAGTCATATCACTACATTCAATATAAAAACTAAAAGAATTAGGTTTTAGTTTATGTTATTTTCAAGGCATTACAGTTAACACAAACTAATAGGAGCTTTTTTTGAAACTTACGCCGCCCTAGGCAACCACTCCCCCCTTTTTAATCCGCACATTATGTGCAACCTTATCGCCTCTGCGCGAGAATCCCTGATATTTAAATAAAATATTCCCCTATACTTTGGGAAACTAACTAATTAGGTTACTTACATGTTTGATCACGTAAAAAGAGATTGGCTCTCTAATGTTCGTGGCGATGTGCTTGCTGGTATTGTTGTAGCGCTTGCGCTAATACCTGAAGCTATTGCCTTTTCTATTATTGCAGGTGTTGATCCTAAGGTGGGGTTATACGCCTCATTTTGTATTGCGGTTATTATTGCCTTTGTAGGCGGTCGTCCAGGTATGATATCTGCAGCCACCGGTGCAATGGCACTACTAATGGTCACGCTGGTTAAAGACCACGGTCTTGAATATTTACTTGTTGCTACCTTACTTACCGGCGTACTACAAATATTTGCTGGGTTTTTAAAGCTCGGTGAGTTAATGCGGTTTGTATCGCGCTCTGTTGTTACTGGTTTTGTAAACGCGCTGGCTATTTTAATATTTATGGCACAGTTGCCTGAGCTTACCAATGTGACTTGGCATGTTTACGCTATGACCGCAGCGGGCTTGGGTATTATTTACTTGTTCCCGTATATACCAACCATTGGCAAGATTATCCCTTCCCCACTTGTGTGTATTGTTGTAATAACACTTGTGTGTATTTATTTAGGCCTTGATATCAGAACCGTGGGCGATATGGGTGAACTGCCAGATACCCTGCCTATATTTTTATGGCCCGATGTACCGCTAACGCTTGAAACACTGCAAATTGTTTTACCTTACTCTATTGGCCTAGCCGTTGTAGGTTTACTTGAGTCGATGATGACCGCAACTATTGTTGACGATTTAACCGATACCACAAGCGATCGAAATAAAGAGTGTAAAGGCCAAGGTATTGCCAATATTGGTGCGGGTTTATTTGGTGGTATGGCTGGTTGTGCCATGATTGGGCAATCAATTATTAATGTTAAATCGGGTGGCCGAGGCAGGCTTTCTACCTTTATTGCAGGCTCATTTTTAATTGTTATGGTGGTGTTTTTAGATGAATGGCTGCGATTAATTCCTATGGCGGCCCTAGTTGCAGTAATGATTATGGTATCGATTGGTACATTTTCGTGGACATCGATAAAAGATTTAAAAAAGAACCCACTGTCGTCAAATGTAGTGATGATTTCAACTGTTATTGTGGTTGTAGCCACACATAACTTGGCCATGGGTGTATTAGTAGGTGTTTTGCTAGCCACGCTGTTTTTTGCCAACAAAATTGGCCGTTTTATGGCTGTAACAGCTAAGCACGATGAAACAAATAACCAAGTAACTTATGAAGTTGTTGGCCAAGTGTTTTTTGCCTCTGCGGAACAGTTTATTGCATCGTTTGATTTTAAAAATGCAGTAGCAAATGTTGTTATAGATTTAACCCACGCCCATTTTTGGGATATAACCGGGGTATCGTCACTTGATAAAGTCGTTATTAAATTTAGACGTGAAGGCGCAACAGTAAACATTATTGGTATGAACAGCGCTACCGAAACCGTAGTCGATAAATTTGGCGTGCACAACGACCCTAAAGAAGTCGAAAAATTACTTGGCGGACATTAAGGAGAATGCAATGAATAAAATTATCACTTGTGTAGATGGCTCTGCAATTACACATGCGGTGACTGATGCCGCTATTTGGGCTTCAAAAAAGCTTAATAAACCAATTTGCCTTGTACATACGCTTGAAAAGAAGCTAGAGCAAAGAGCTGGCGACTACACGGGCACTATTGGCTTTGGCGCGCAATCACTTTTACTTGATGAAATGACTAAGCTTGACGAGCAACGCGCAAAAGTCTCATTAAAATTAGCAGATGAGTTACTTAACTCGCTAAGCGAGCAAGTTAAAAATGCAGGTTTAAACCATGTTGAGTTAATTAAGCGCCATGGCGACATATACGATGCCGTTATTGATTACAAAGCCGATACCCGTTTAATTGTTATTGGTCGATGTGGTATGGGCCATAGCCAAAATATGAGTGCGCTGGGCTCACATACCGAAACATTAGTACGCAGCTCTGCGGCACCTATATTAATGTTGCCCACTACATTTAATACGCCAAAATCATTTATGATTGCTTACGATGGCCGTGAAACTGCCGACAAAGCCCTTAAACAGGTTATTGATGGTGGTTTATTACATGGCTTACATTGCCACTTAGTGAGTATTAAAAACAACCAGCCCGAGCTGAATAAAAAGTTTAAAAACGCACAGCAAATGCTTACATCTAAAGGTTTTGAGGTAACAGCTAATTTTTTAGAAGGCGATATTTTTCATTCGCTTATGCAATACCAAGAGCAAAATAATATTGATTTAATAGTAATGGGGGCATTTGCTCATTCAAAGTTAAGGCAATTTTTTGTAGGCAGTAACACTATTAAAATGCTCGAAAATAGTAATGTACCCGTGGTAGTGCTTAAATAGTTTTTGAAGCCTTTGATGATTATTAAAGCCTAGAGTGAGCATGCTTTAGGCTTTATTTGTACCAGCTAAGCGCTAACCAAAACGCGGATTAAAATATTTATTAACATATTTAAAAAGAGAAATTACGCTTCAAAAGCCCACCATTATAAGTATATACAACGCCAAAAACCTACTTGCTATAAATTATTGGTCAGTAACGCTTACTACATCACTTAATTTAGTTTTCATAACCGTGCGAATATATTGGCTTAGCTCTCTAAAAAACACACGGCTCGACGATGTATTTCGCCAAATAAGGTTATGCTGGCGAATTATGCGCATATCTCTTAGCTCACACACTTGCAGCTCATTTGGACGATGTATTTCTGAGTGAATATATAAGCCAGGTAAAAAAGCAGACCCCATACCCATGACCACCATTTGCCTGAGTGTATCTAGGCTAGTGCCTTCATAGTCTCGGTGTAAAACCGCCCCCATCTCATGGCAAAGCTCTTGCACCTGATCGTGAAAATGATGCGATCCTTCAAGTGTTAACACGACTTCACCTTTAATATTAACAGGGTCAATAATAGCGTTTCCGGCTAACTCGTGATCACTTGCCATCACAAATTTAAGGGGTTCTATAAATAAAGGAGCTTCTACTAATTGGGTTGATTCTTGTACTTTGTCGGTAAGTATTAAATCGTAATCGCCATTATAAAGCCCTTGTAGTAAATTTGCAGAGGTGTCTTCGCGAACATAAAATTTCAATTGAGCGTACTTTTTATGCAACTCTGGTAAAATATGTGGCAATAAATAAGGCCCTACCGAAGGTGGCACGCCTAATCGATACGTTGTTTGTGAGTCATCATTTAAGTCTCTGGCTAGTTCGTCAAAACGCATGCTTGCTTGGAGTAAAACCTCAGCCTGAAAAAGTAACGCTCGCCCTTGGGGTGTTAAAACCGTCCCGCTTCGTGAGCGTTCAAACAGCTGTAAATTAAGCATTTTTTCAAGTGCCGCTATTTGATTGGTTAACGTAGGCTGGCTAATTTTTAACGCTTGCGCTGCACGTCTAAAACTCAGCGTTTTTGCAACTTTGGCAAAATATTTTATTTGTGAAATTGAAGGAGACTTTAGCGGACCTTGGTTCATTTATCATTTACTTAAAATTCGTCTGATAGCATAAAGCTATCACGAACATACCTATACTGCTATAAATTTATCAGGCAAGAATAACTATGCAAAAAATTAAAATATTAAATTATATCAAGTCGCTTAATTAAGTGAGCTATTTTGAGGGTTGAAAAACGAGTTGATAGCTAGGAAAAAATTGGCTATTAAGTTGTTCTCGGCAATTGCTCCTGCATTGCTCTACCTTCTGCATCCATGCAGTCGTAAATAAGAATATTTTAATGCAGGTAGCAACACGTTTAACCCCATAAAATGATTAAGTATTATTTCAAATTGGTATTACACAAAATAGGAGCTGTTCATGGAACATATTATTTCGGGCGTAGCTAAATTTCAGAAAGACGTTTTTCCCGCTAAAAAAGAAGCTTTTCAAAAGCTAGCAAATGGCCAAAACCCAGAAGTGTTGTTTATTACCTGTGCCGACTCTCGCATCGATCCTAACTTAGTAACCCAAACTGAGCCTGGTGAATTATTTATTTGTCGTAATGCGGGCAATATCGTCCCCCCTCATAGTAATCAAACTGGCGGTATGACCGCATCAATCGAATTTGCAGTGGCAGCATTAGGTGTTACCCACATTATTATTTGTGGTCACTCTGATTGTGGCGCAATGAAAGGCGCAATTAACACTGAAGGCCTAGCAAGTTTGCCCCATGTTAAAGAATGGTTAGGTCACAGCCGTGTAGCAACAGAAGTTGTTAAAGAAAAATGCGGATGTAGTTCACTTACTCACGAAGAGCATTTAGGCCTTGTAACCGAAGAAAACGTAATTCAGCAATTGCAGCATATTAAAACTCACCCTGCAGTTGCGGCAAAAATAGCAACTGACCAAATTAAATTACACGGTTGGGTGTACGACTTTGAATCGGCTGAAATTAAAACCTACGACGAAGCAACAAGAGAATTTAAACCCGTAAAAGACACCTACGAAGAAACTATCGCTAAAGAAGAGCAATAATGAAGAGTTTATTCTCAAATGTTCGAGGCGACATAACCGGCGGTATTACCGCAGGGGTTGTTGCTCTACCTCTTGCCCTTGCTTTGGGTGTTGCCTCGGGGCTTGGTCCCATGGCTGGTTTATACGGTGCTATGGCCGTTGGTTTTTTTGCTGCCCTTTTTGGTGGTACACCTTCTCAAATATCGGGCCCTACGGGGCCAATGGTTGTGGTACTTGCGGGTTTATTTGCGAGCTTATCGGGTAATGCTGAACTTATATTTACAGCGGTAATTTTAGCGGGCTTAATACAAATTGCCTTTGGCTTTTTAGGTATTGGGCAATATATTCGCTTAGTTCCTTACCCTGTTATTTCTGGATTTATGACCGGCATTGGCGCAATTATTATTATTTTACAATTGGGTCGAGTGTTTGGCCATGAGCCGCCAGGTGGTACTATTGGTGCCCTATCTTACTTACCAACAGCACTGGCTGATATTAACTTTGCTACTTTAGCACTGAGTATTGGTACATTATTTATTGCCTATAAATGGCCTGCAAAATTAGGCAAATACATACCTGGTGCGCTAGCGGCTTTAGTGATTGGGACTTTAGCAAGTTTATTTATTAGTGTACCAATTTTAGGCGAAATCCCCACAGGCTTACCGAGCTTACACTTACCCGCTTACGATACACAAAGCATATTTTTAGTTCTCGAAGCCGCAGTGATCTTAGCTATTTTAGGCTCTATAGATAGCTTATTAACCTCACTTGTTGCCGATAACATGACCCGAACTCGCCATAATTCAAATAAAGAATTAGTAGGCCAAGGTATTGGTAATACGGTAGCAGGTTTAATTGGTGGTATTGCCGGCGCAGGTGCAACCATGCGTACCGTAGTTAATATAAGAAGTGGTGGTAAAGAGCGTCTTTCAGGCATGATCCATTCACTTGTATTATTAGCTGTAATTTTAGGTTTAAGCCCACTTGCAAGCCAAATACCTCATGCAGTACTGGCGGGTATTTTAGTAAAGGTAGGTCTAGATATTGTTGATTGGAGTTACTTAAAACGCGCTCATAAAGGTCCGCGTTGGGACTTTGCTCTTATGCTTTTAGTGTTAGGTTTAACCGTATTTGTAGATTTAATAACAGCTGTAGGCGTTGGTGTTGTTTTAGCAGCGCTCGCATTTGTCCGTCAAATTGCACAAATTCAGCTAGAGCAGCTTAATAACCTACCTGAAAATTTAGAAGACGAAGCCGAAAACGAGCTACTTAAGCAAACTAAAGGCAAAGTTTTACTATTTAGTTTTGGTGGACCACTTAGTTTTGGCGCCGCTGCCGATGTAGGACATCATGTTCGCGAAAGCGTAAAACCAGGCTCTAAAGTGCTAATACTCGACTTTTCGCGCGTCCCAACTATGGATGTATCGGCTGCTATGGCGGTAGAAACAGTGACCACCGATGCGCTCTCATCAGGTCGTAGTTTATATATTTGTGGTGCAAACCAAGCCGTACAACAGGTATTAAATAGTATTAATGCCAAGCACAGCGAAACCATTATATTTAAAACCCGACTTGAAGCACTGGAGCAAGCGCTCAAGAGCACCATTAAAAATGCAAATGAGTAAGCTATTAATTTAAAAGTTTTTAAACGAATAGCGCTTAAGGGCCACTGGCCCTTAAGCTATTCAACTAAACTTTTCGAACAAAAACTCAATAAAGCTTTTAACTTTCTGCGCAACAAATTTTCGATGTGGATAAATAGCAAATAAGCCAAATTCAAAGGTTTTATAATCCCGCATAACCTGTACAAGCTTGCCCGATGCAATATCGTCTCTCACCACTATTTCAGGGATTAAGCCAATACCGCCACCCGCTACAACCACCTCTTTTACAGCTTGCGGATTATTAACCGAAACTCGCGAGTTTACGTTTGCCGTTAATGCCTCGCCACTAGGTGAAACTATCGGCCAATGGCGACCTATTTTAAAGTTGCTATCAATCACCGTGGCGTGTTGCTCAAGCTCGTCAACACTCACTGGCTCACCAAAGTGTTTTATATAATCTGCTGACGCACATAAAATTAAAGGGTAACTGGTAATTTGCCTCGCGATTAAATTAGAGTCAGACACACTGCCAATTCTTATTGCTAAATCAACCCCCTCTTCTAGTAAATCAATTGTTTTATCAGAAAGCACTAAATCAATACTTAAATCGGGATAGCGGCTCAGTAACTCAGGCATTAACGGCGCAAGATTTGATTCACCAAACGACACCGGCGCACTCACCCGAAGTTTGCCGCTAGCAAGTGCTGTTTGACCCGATAAGTTATCGAGCATTTCGCTATAGCTTTCAATTACAGGTACTACGCTTGCGTAATAACTTTGCCCCGCTTCGGTAATCGAAATTCTACGCGTGGAGCGGTTAAATAATCTAACCCCTAGGTCTTGCTCTACAATGCCCACGTATTTACTAACCAGTGCCTATGAAAGCCCTAGTCTGTCGCCTGCGGCTGTAAAAGAGCCTGTTTCAACAACCGCGATGATTGTTTTAATGCCGATAATAGTATCCATGATTGTCAATATAGCATTGACATTTATTCCTTACTAGCTCGGTTTTTCAAAGCAGATAATAGTGAAAGAATAGCGTTATTAAAAAATCACTATTCAAATTAAAAAACAGGACAACCTATGAGCAACCTAACGCTATACCGTTTTACTTTATCTGGTCATTCACATCGTGTAGAGTTATTTACATCGCTTTTAAAACTTGATGTAAATATGGTTGATGTTGCACTGCAAAACGGCGAGCAAAAGCAAGCTGCCTTTCTAAAAATGAATATTTTTGGGCAAGTACCAGTGCTTAAACATAACGACGACATTATTAACGATTCAAACGCTATTTTGCTGTACTTAGCACAAAAATTTGATGCTAACAGAACCTGGTATCCAGAAGATATTACTGTTCAAGCGCACATTCAGCGCTGGTTGAGTGTTGCTGCGGGGCTTGTGGCGTCAGGTCCATGCTCGGCGCGTTTAGTTACTGTATTTGGCGCAGAGCTTGATCATCAAAACGCGATAAACATCGCCCATACATTATTTAAAACCATGAATGCGTACTTACAAAACCGCGAGTACTTGGTAGGCACTCAGCCAACTATTGCCGACATTGCCAACTTTTCGTACATAGCACACGCACCAGAGGGCGGCGTATCACTTGAGCAATACCCAAATATTTTAAGATGGCTAAACAACATTCGTAAACTCGATGGCTTTATAGCAATGCCTGAAACAAAAGCGGGTTTACTCGCTTAGTTTTAAGTTTTTAATATTGTTTGGATAGAGGCTATTGAGCCTCTTTTTTTGTGCTTGTTTAAGTGATATTTGAGATTCAGTGATGATATTTATAATCGGTAATAGGATATGCTATTCTCTATTTGTAGAGTTTCACTGGATATAATGATATTTACATATGAAAATAAATGAAATGTCTTCTGATAAAATAGCTATATGCCAGAGAGAGGTTTGAATTGAATTTGTTTGAGAAAAAAATACCTAGATAATCCTATGAGAGCAAAAAATACGTGAAACGTCTTCCCGATTTTATTGGAGTTCTAATTAACAAAGGGAAATTGAATCTACATAATTGAAAAATAAAGTTTGTAGAAAACTTCTGTCCATCATGGCTCCGGAAGTGTTAATTTTTCTAGTACAGATTTCGAATTATTCCATCAAATTATGCTTTTGTAGTTTCTAGATGTAAGAATATAAGTTCAACCTGCTTTGATCGAAAAATAGCACATGAAAAACCAAAAAACACAAGTAAAAAGAGTGCTAAACTTAAGTAAGCCACTAATTAAAAAGCATTTTTCAGCCTATCTAAGCAGACGTTATATGTTTCTCTAAGGAAATAAATGAACTTACTCTTTGTATGTAGTCAAAATAAACTAAGAAGCCCAACAGCAGAATCCGTATTTTCAGATTTACCAAATGTTAATGTTCGCTCTGCAGGATTAAATAATAATGCAGAAATACCTTTAGGTATTGAAGATGTTGTTTGGGCCCATTGTATTTTTGTTATGGAGCAAGCACAGATAAAGAAGCTACGTACACATTATAAAAAGTATTTAAAAGAGCAACGTGTTATTTGTTTAGGTATTCCAGATAATTATGAATATATGGAACCTGCGCTAATTAAGCTATTTAAACAAAAAGTACCTCAATATATTAGTTTTTGAACACATAAATAATGACTATAAAACCATTTTAAAGCGATGATGACTACAAGCCTTTATCCTGCAAAAAATCATTTATAGATATTTTTAATTTTTGATTATATTAAGCAGTTGTAACAAGCTGAACTCCTCAGAACTTTACTTCTCAAGTTTGATTAAAACATTTAGAGCTATATTTTAAAACGCTACAGCTCTAAATCAAGCACCTCCACGCCTTTAGCTGGTACGGCGCAGCAAATTAGCGCCTGCCCTGTCTCTACCGGGTAACTTACGTTATTTCGATAAACCACAGCGCCTGCGTTTATTTTTACGGCGCAACTGCCGCAGCTGCCGTTTCTACATCCAAACTCAGGTTCTAAACCATGGGATTCGGCTACATTAAGTATAGTGTTATCGCCTTTGTTCCAACGTTGTTCAAAGCCCGATTTACTAAATTTAATTACGGTGTTGTCTGCTTCTTCTACGCTCATCTCATTACTTTTATTAGGAGCTTCGCTTGTGTTAAGCACTTTTCGGTTAATAGCAGAGGGTCCAAATGCTTCTGCAAATATGTTTTTATCCTGCACACCGAGCAATAACAGTTCGTTATATACG
Source organism: Pseudoalteromonas sp. S3178 (assembly GCF_005886985.1). Classification (NCBI taxonomy): domain Bacteria; kingdom Pseudomonadati; phylum Pseudomonadota; class Gammaproteobacteria; order Alteromonadales; family Pseudoalteromonadaceae; genus Pseudoalteromonas; species Pseudoalteromonas sp. S3178. The sequence goes on from NZ_PNCW01000014.1 coordinate 11,442, forward strand.
TGTTGCATAAACGCTTCAGGTCCGCATAAAAAGAACTCGTAATCATCAAGTGGTAAATAATACCTAAACACATCCGCATTTATGCGCCCTTTTAAATCAAAGCTTTCGTCTTTTAAATTAGAGCCATTGCCTTGCTTTTCATCAAGCTCAGGTTGAGATAAAAGTGAGTAGTAATCAATTGCGCCGCCACTCGTATCTGCAAGTGTTTTTAGCTCGCTGTAAAACGCACGCTGCTGTTTATTTTTAGCACTGTGAAAAATATGCAAAGGGCGTGTATAGCGGGTTCTTAACCCTTCGTGTGCAATATGTTTAGCCATTGAGATCATAGGTGTAATGCCTATTCCGCCACCAATTAGCACCGCAGGTTTAATGCTGGTTGGGTCAATAAAAAACTGCCCTTGTGGGTATTTAGCTAAAATAACGTCGCCTACTTTTACGTTATTATGAAAATAGTGCGACACCTCGCCACTGAGCTCTTTTTTAATCGATAACCTATAAAATAGTTCATGCGGGCTTGATGACAAGGTGTAGGTTCTAATAACAGGTTTGCTATTACTATTATTGCTACTATTTTTACACGGTATTTGTACAGTTAAATGCTGCCCAGCTTTAAACGGTAACAAGGTTGTATTGTTATGCCCTTCTAAATAAAAGGAGGTAATTACATTACTTTCTTTCGTTATTTTAGTTACTTTTAAAGGCTGCCACGTATGTTTTAGTTTTTCGGCTTGTTTGTTTTTATCAGCTTCAAGCCATGTGCCTGTCATTTTAGTGTTAGGTGAGTAAGCATCAAATTTAGCACTAAACGGAAGTAAGTTTTTAAGCCAGATTCCTTTAGTAAGCGTAAATTTCCAACCTCGGTCTGCGCCAATAAAGCCTTTAAGCTCTGGGTGCCCGTCCCATAAAATTTCAACACTGCCGGTAAGCATTAATACATTGCCCGTATCAAAATCAGGAAATAACAAACCCGCTTTTGGGTTTATTAAAAAGTTACCCAAGGTATTAAAAAAATTATTACCAGCGTAATCAGGAATCGTTAATGTGTTGCCTTCTCGCTTTACAAAACCCGGCATTCCACCACGGTGAGAAACATCAACACCTTCAATTTTTGGGTTGTTTTTAGCAGTTATAAAACTTGAAACAAAAAATGTATCTGTTGCGTCAATTAACCTAGTTGCGGCGTTATCAAGCGTATTAAATTCAACTTTTTGTACCGCATTACTTTTAAATAAAGGATCTCTATTAAACGTTAAGTCGCGCGTTTGGATATACTGCGGGCAATTACCAAAAGATTGATCAACATTAAAACTCACCTGATTATCGCTAATTACCTCGCCTACGTGCACGTTTAAACGGTTACGCCTTCGTGTACTTAGTTCAATACCTAATAAACCAATGGGCGAACCTGCAACCTTTAGCGTGTTATTTAAGGGGTCGTTTTTATCAACTGCGTGCGTCATTAATAACGACGTGGATGTTGGGGTACTTAAAAAACCTGGTTTACCTGAAACAATAGAGGCCCACACATCGGTGTTTGTATCAACACTGCCTGCAACCAAAAATGGTAACTGTTCAAAAAAAGCTTGATGCTGCTCTGGCATAAAGGAGCGAACAGCACGTTTGCCAAATGTAGCCATTATTTCTCGTTTACCAAGTTTGTCTTGTATTGCCAGTTCACCTTCATGAAACGGTGAATCATCTATTGGGTTTGTGTTAGTCATTTTGCTCATAAATTGGTGTGCGTATTTTATGGGTTAAATTTAACCCAATACACTATGAATGATAATGCGCCTTTTATTGACTGATAATGCACATAATAAAGACAATACTTGCACTGCCGTAGTGCTAGTTACGCACCAAAGTAAAACAAAATAGTAAAATTAAAACACATAAAAACAAAGCTACCTCTTTAAAAACAGCCACTTAAAAACATGGCCGTGTTTTTGCAAACAATTAGTTAACAAGCCCGTTATTTTAACGGCATACATTTAGGTTGTTATGACCACAGGCAAAGAAGCCCGCTCGCAGTTACATGAATTTGTATCTGTGGCGGGCTTTTTTGTTTTTAAAATTTAAACCGTCACATTAAGGAATGCCTAATGCAAACCTCGCAAAAAATACTCATTATCGGCAATGGTATGGTCGGACATCATTTTGTTGAGCAAATGCGCCAAAGCGATGACAAAGCAAATATTACAGTACTTTGTGGAGAAGCAAATCTTGCATACGACCGCGTTTATTTATCAAGCGTGTTTGATGGCAAAACAGCCGCCGATTTAGCACTTACAACTTTAGACAACTATCAACAACTTAATATTAATGTGCATACTAAACAGTGGGTTGAAGGCATTGATAGAGTAAATAAAGTAGTAACTACTCAAACTGGCGATCAATACCCGTACGATAAGCTTGTACTTGCTACGGGCTCGTTCCCGTTTGTGCCGCCAATTAAGGGGAACGATCAACCCCATTGCTTGGTTTATCGCACACTAGAGGATTTAGAGCAAATAAAAGCCAGTGCCGCAGCAAGTAAAAGCGGTGTTGTTATTGGGGGGGGGTTATTAGGGCTTGAAGCCGCAAACGCAATTAAACAATTAGGGCTCGATACCCATGTTGTTGAGTTTGCACCGCAGCTTATGGCTGTTCAGCTCGACGGGCAAGGCGGAACGCTGTTAAAAAATAAAATAGAAAAACTAGGCGTTACTGTTCATACCTCAAAAGCAACCAGCGAAATTGTTAAAGGTGAAACTAGCCGCTTTAGATTAAACTTTTCAGACGGTACGTTTTTAGAAACAGACTTAATTTTGTTCTCTGCCGGTATTCGCCCTTATGATCAACTGGGCAAGGTGGCTGAGCTAGAACTTGGCGAGCGTGGCGGCATTATTATTAATAACCAGTGCCAAACTTCAGACCCTGATATTTTAGCTATTGGCGAATGTGCCTTGTGGGACAAAAAACTATTTGGTTTAGTGGCACCTGGCTACAACATGGCCCGCGTTGCAGCAAGCCAGCTAAGTGGCGGCGAACTTGAATTTTCAGGTGCCGATATGAGCACTAAATTAAAACTACTCGGTGTTGAAGTAGGCTCTATTGGCGATGCTCATGCAAAAACACCTAACTGCAAAGAGCTTATTTACCAAGATCCAATTAGAGACTGCTATAAAAAAATCATTCTAAATGAAACCGGCGATAAGCTGCTTGGTGCAGTACTTGTTGGCGATACTAGTGATTACGATACGCTACTTCAGTACATGTTAAACGACATGGACTTACCAGAACATCCTGAGTGTTTAATTTTACCGGACAGCGCTGGCGCACCTTCATTAGCGGGCAGCGCCCTACCCGATACCGCCACCATTTGCTCGTGTCATAACGTGAGTAAAGGCGACATTGTGGGTGCTATTGATGGTGGCTCATGCGATTTAGCTGCTGTTAAATCGTGCACAAAAGCAGCCAGTGGTTGTGGTGGCTGTGCCGCTTTACTTAAATCGGTAGTAGATGATGAGCTTGCAAGTCGTGGTGTTGAAGTAAACAACCATGTGTGCGAGCACTTCGCGTATTCGCGCCAAGAGCTACTGCATATGGTTAAAGTAGAAAGCATTAAAACCTTTGATGATTTATTAGCTAAACACGGTAGTGGGCACCATGGTTGTGAAATATGTAAGCCTGCAATCGCTTCTATTTTAGCCTCAACGTGGAATGACTTTATTTTAGAACCTGCCCATGTTGGTCTGCAAGATACTAACGACACTTACCTTGCTAACATGCAAAAAGACGGTTCTTACTCTGTAGTACCGCGCATTGCAGGCGGCGAAATAACACCCGACAAACTCATTGTCATTGGCCAAGTAGCAAAAGACTTTAACCTCTATTGTAAAGTGACTGGTGGGCAGCGCATCGATTTATTTGGCGCACGTTTAGAAGAGCTACCCGTTATTTGGGGAAGACTCATTGAAGCTGGCTTTGAGACAGGCCACGCTTATGGTAAGTCTCTTAGAACGGTTAAGTCATGTGTGGGAAGTACTTGGTGTCGTTATGGTGTACAAGACAGTGTTGGCCACGCAATAGAAATTGAAAACCGCTATAAAGGGTTACGCTCACCACATAAATTTAAAATGGCCGTGTCGGGTTGTACCCGTGAATGCGCCGAAGCACAAAGTAAAGATATAGGTATTATTGCCACCGAAAACGGTTGGAACCTATATGTGTGTGGTAATGGCGGAATGCGCCCTCGTCACGCCGATTTATTTGCTACCGATTTAGATACAGCCACACTTATTAAATACATAGACCGCGTTTTAATGTTTTACATAAAAACCGCCGACAAATTACAGCGTACGTCTGTATGGATGGAAAACCTTGAAGGCGGCCTAGACTACCTTAAAAGTGTAGTAATAGATGACAGCTTAGGTATTTGCCAAGAGCTTGAAGAACAAATGGAACTTATTACTCAAACATACGCGTGTGAGTGGAAAAAAGCAGTAGAAAGCCCTGAAGCTTCTAAGCGCTTTCGCCAGTTTGTTAATAGCCCTAATCCCGATGACAATATTTTATTTGTACAAGAACGTAATCAAATTCGCCCAGCTACAGACGCTGAAAAACGCGAACAACTAATTACTCAAAACCGTATTCCAGTAATGGAACTTGAAGAGGAGCAAGCTGATGTCTTGGCATAATATTGGAACAATCGACGACCTAGTTGCTAACAGTGGTGTATGCGCATTAGTTAATAATCAGCAAGTGGCCATTTTTTATGTACCACAAAACACACAAAGCGTGTTTGCCATTAGTAACTACGACCCAATTGGAAAAGCGAATGTATTATCGCGCGGTATTATTGGCTCTATAGAGGGAAAACTGGTTGTGGCTTCGCCGTTATATAAACAGCATTTTTGTTTAGCAACAGGCGAGTGCCTAGAGGCCGAAGCAATACATTTACCGGTTTTTGATGCAAAAATTGAAAATGGTAACGTACTTATAAGCGCCGAGCCGAAAGTAATTAAAGCGGTTGCTTAAGGAGATTATTATGAGCGTGCTTTCTTATTTTTCGGGTATTGAAAATGGTTGGCTAAACAAATTTGTAAACAAACTTACCAATGGCGTTGAGCATACTCGCAAAGGGGGCAAAAACGGCCATGTTTATATTATTGGAGCAGGTCCGGGCGATGCTGAGCTAATTACCGTAAAAGCGCAGCGTTTAATACAAACAGCCGACGTCGTTTTATATGACTGGCTTGTAAGCGAAGATTTACTAAAAACATTACCTAAAACAGCGCAGCGTGTATTTGTAGGCAAACGAGCCGGTATGCATTCAATGACACAGGCCAATATTTGCGCCCTACTCGTTAAATATGCTCAACAAGGGTTAAACGTAGTACGTTTAAAAGGGGGCGATCCGAGTATATTTGCTCGCATAAACGAAGAGGCTGATGCGCTTACAAAGCATAATATTAACTTTGCGATTGTACCTGGTGTTACCACTGCATGTGCGACCTCTGCCTATACAGGCATTCCGCTTACAGCACGTGATGTAGCGCGAAGCGTCACGTTTTTAACTGCCCAATTTGCAGATCCTAAAAAACTGCCTAACTGGAGCAATTACGCCTTTGTGCAACGTAACAATAATCCAACTTTAGTGGTTTATATGGGCTTAGGACGATTAAAAGAGCTAAGTAGCGGCCTTCAATCGGTAAATTGGCCAAGTACTACGCCAATCTCACTTATCGAAAACGCCACAACGAGTAAGCAAAAAGTAATTACCAGTACATTAGAAAATATAGTAAACGATCAGCTTAGTCATAACCTGCAAGGCCCTACTCTTATAATTGTTGGAGAAGTAATAAACCATAAAATGGCTATTACCCCTGAGCTTTTAGTTCAAACGGTCAATACTTAATGCAGATTTAATACATAATGCACTTTTCGCGCTTATTTCCTCCCCAGGGGTAAGCGTGCTTTTTTATATACAATGTTAGCAGTGCAATATTCCCTTTTTATGCACCAAAAAGGGTAAATCTGCGTGCTTAAAATAAAGTGATTAATACTTTTAAAATAAAAATATAACCACAAGCGGCTGTTTTAGATTGATTTTAAATTCAATAGTTAATTTTTTTCATGATTGGAACAAGGGTTGCACTTTAAAAACAAAAAAGTGCGGAACAAAACCTATGCAGACAAGCAATCCTCTCACAAAACAGTTTTTACTAGCGGCAAAGTACCAAGAAATTCACGCTTTAAAGCAACTGCAAAATAGCTGTGCCTCGCTCACCAAGCTAGGTGATTTTGTGCACCAGTTACAAAAAGAACGTGCTATGAGCAACATCTTTTTGGCCTCAAAAAGCTTACGTTTTAGCAATGAGCTCACACAGCAAATACCCATTACACAAAGCGCTCAAGATACCTTTTATGATTCTCTTAAAACAACCTTTATATCTGATAATGCCGACCCGGGTCATTCAAGGTTATATAATTTAATTACTTACAGCTTACAGGCACTAGACGTGCTACCCGCTTTGCGCCACCAAATAGGCAGACAAAACGTAACGCCTGTACATGCAACTCAATCATTTACGCAACTTATAGCTAGCTTATTAAATATTATTTTAGAAGCTGCTGATGGTGCAAGCGATCCACATGTTACTCGTCTATTAGTTGCTTATTTTAATTTTATGCAAGGTAAAGAATACGCTGGCCAAGAGCGCGCTTGCGGAGCACAAGCTTTTGCTGCGAGTAAATTTACAGAAGATCAAAAAACGCAACTCGCTCATTTTGTTCAAGAGCAAAGCCATAGTTTTTCGTTTTTTAATGAGTACGCAGACGATCATTTACTTAAATGTTATAGCTCACTCATAGAGCACCCTGTAAATAAACAAGTAGATCAGCTAAGAAGTTTGCTACAAAAACTTGATGACGAAAATGCACAGCCTTTATCGCAGCTTAGCGAAGTGTGGTACGAAGTAACCACAACGCGTATTGATATTATGCATAAAATAGAGCAAAACATTAGCGATCATTTAATCGACTCTGCTGCAATGCAAATTGCATGTGCACAACGAAAATTGAATTCCAACAAACAAATACTCAATACCTTAGAGCAACAATATATGCCTGCAACCGACGGGCAGTTAGCGCTTAAAAACAATGAACCGACTAATACAGCGGCAAGCAAGCTCAATAGTAATAAAACCATGTACGACTTAATTTTAGAGCAAAGCCAACATATTAAACAAATTAACCAAGCACTGGTTGATGCAAAACGAGTGATCACCGAGCAAAAAGTGATTCACCAAGCAAAATATATATTAATAGAGCAATTAAAATTAACCGAAGAGCAAGCCCATAAACAATTGCAAAAACAAGCTATGGACTCCCACAGCTCGCTTTACAATGTCGCTCAAAAAATTGTTGAATTGAGTGATGATTAACACAAATTGTTAAGCATCGACTGCATGCGCTGATTTTTTTGGATCGTAAAATGTAAGCGCGTGTATGGTCGTACACTAAATTAAAAGTAAAAGCGTAAAGGGTTATAAAAAAAGTAACCCCAATATCCATTATAAATGCTTGCCAAAAATTAACGTTCAATATGTATGCCATTACCGGAATGGTAAATATAAGCAAGCCACCTTGAAATAAAATTACGTGAAAAACTCTAAACAATAACGAGCGTTTTTCTTTAGCGCCTGTGGCCACTCGGTCAAAAAACCAGTTAAAAATAAAGTTCCAACACATAGCAATTGTCGCAACAATAATCATAGTGCCCGATAAAGCCCCAATTGCATGATCTGTAAATAGCGCTAAACCTAAAATTGATAACGACACGGCTAAAACCTCAAACAAAACTGCCTGGAATACTCGCTCTGTTGCCCCCATTTTCTCTGTCATAGTGTCCTCTTTTATGTCTTAATATTTAAGTGTAGTAATAGTGACAGATTTATAGAGATACAAAAGTTAGCAACCATCACTTATAGTGATAAGATGAATATATCGTGCTAAATAAAGTAGAATCAAATGTACAGCTTAGAGCAACTAAAAATATTTGTAACCGTAGTAGAAACTGGCTCTTTTTCAGCAACAGGGCGAAAGTTAAATCGAGCGCAGTCGGGTATTAGCCAAGCTATTTCTAATCTTGAAATTGCAATAGATCAACCATTGTTTGACCGTAACAAAAACACTCCCACTTTAACAAAAGGTGGAAAAACCTTACTCCCTTTGGCTTATTCAATACTGCACCAACAAACTTATTTCGATCAAAAAGTTGAGTCTCTTGCTAAAAACTACGAGCAAGACGTAGTAATAGCTATTGACGAAAGTATAAGTAACCACGGAATATTAAAAATAATAGCCCCCCTTGCACAGCAGTACCCTATTACAAACTTTGAGCTAATATCGGTCACTACGTTTGATGTAGAAGAGCTTGTAAAAACAGGTAAAGCGCAAATAGGTATCATATATAGTGATGGTGAATTAAAGGTAGATATGGACTTTTTTTTGCTAGGCCAAGCTCGTTTTTTAACGATTGCGTCACCGCAACATGCGCTGGCTAAACTTAGTAAAGTAAATAGCAGTGACTTAAAAGCACATAGGCAATGTGCTCACCGTAGCCTTAATCAATCAGAGTTATGGTTTAGCTACGCTATAAGCGCTAAGGTGTGGTACGCAAATACCCATCAAACGCTCATAGATTTGGTAACACAAAATGTGGGCTGGGCGTTGGTACCTGATTTGGCAATAAAGCAACAACTTAAACAAGGTAACGTTGTTGCTCTACCTGTAGTACATGAGCAAGGCGGTTGGCTAACGCCTGTAGGCTGTGTGGTATCAAGAAGTAAACCTACAGGCCCAGTAACCGAAAGTTTACTCACCCTTTTACAGCAACATTTTTTAAAAGAAGATGGTTGGCAAGCCAAAGCTTAATAACACTTATAAAGCGTTATATACCGAGTTTCTTTTTAATTTTAGTTTGCCACTCAAGCGCAAGTTCGGGGAGCTCAAGTGCTGCGAGTAATACGCTTTCATAATCTGGATATTGTTTATCAAAAAACGCCTGAAACAACGTTTTTACTGAAATGTTATGCTTAGCTTTATGAACAATGGTGACTGCATCCCCTGTTTTAGCCATACCTGGCTCAAGCACTCTAAAGTAAACACCCGTGTGGTAATACTGAGTAAACAATTTTAGGCTTTGTTTATTATTAAGTGCAATGGCAAGCTTAAAGCACGGCACTCGCGGCTGGCTTACTTCAAGCAGTGCAGTACCTACACGAATACGATCGCCAATATGAGTATTAGCTTCATCTAGCTCTGATATTGTAAAGTTCTCGCCAAAGGCACCTACTGCTAAATCATCATTCTCAAGGGTGTGTTTCCAGTAAGCATAATGATTATGCGAAAACGCATAAACCGCCTTATCTACCCCGCCGTGGTTGACTAAATCGGCTTGTTCATCACCTATTATACTTAGCTTTTCAATAACAACAGGCTCATTGGTTGGCGTTTTAAAAATACCGGTTTTAATGGCTTTTCCGTTATGAACAACCGTTTTTATTTTAGAGATATTGGTAGAGATTATTTTCATCTTAAACCTTTGATTATAGCTAAAAGTAAGAGTGCGTAAGTTTCATCATTCATCCTTGATGATCAACAAAGTAAGGTTATAAGTCAAAAATATATAACAAAGTTAAAATAAGAAACACTACAAATACAGGGGTAAGTACATAGAAAAGGATATTTGCTATGATTCTGTGTTTTTCTCTATAGCGAAGCATGCCATTATATGTCGCTCTAAAAAGTGGGAATGTAATAAAAGCTCTAAAAGTTACCCATGAAACTAAACTGCAGTGAAATTTTATTTCAAACCAAAACTGTTCCGGATTAATATTTAAAGATTGACTCGGCGAGCTTTTGGACCCCATTGACCAGCCAGTTAATAGCTCTAACATAATTATAAAAATAAATAGAGCCGCTATCCAAAGGTAAGCTGACTCTATTGATTCTCTTTTTGAGATAAATTTTTTCATTAATATTAAATAAACGCATTTATATAGGCTTACACAGACCTACTTTTCCCACTTGTTTAACGCTTGCTTGTCGCTTTGTTTAAACTCAACCCAGTTTGATGAGTCTTTAAAATGCTCTTTTTTCCAAAACGTAGCGTGGTTTTTTAAGTAATCCATTATAAATTGTGCGCCTTCAAAGGCGGCTTGGCGGTGGCGGCTGGTTACGCCAACAAATACAATTTGCTCACCAAGGGCTAAATAACCGACTCGATGAATAATGCTTATGCGAGCAAGTTGCCAGCGTGTTTGCGCTTGCTCGGCTATCGACTGCAGTAGTTGCTCAGTCATACCTGGGTAGTGTTCAAGCTCAAGCGCGATTACGTTATCGCCGCTACTAAATTCTCGCACAAGCCCTGTAAACGTCACTACGGCACCATCACTTTTGTTATTACTACAAAGTGCGCCATGTTGCTCGCCTACTGAAAAATCCATCGTTTGTACTTTAATACTTATACTCATTAGCCACCTGTAACGGGTGGGAAAAAAGCAAGTTCATCCCCTGCTTTTACAAGCTCATCGCTTGATGACATAGTTTGATTAAGCGCACACAATACATCACGCTCTTCAAGCCATGCCTGCCAATGCGGGTTTTGCTCAACCAGCATGTGTTTAAACGCTGCAATGCTAAGGGTGTGCGCTATATCAACGGTTAACTTATCGCACTTTAGGCGTTCTTTAAGTTGGCCAAAAAACAGCACATTTACATGCCCTGCAGCTGTATCATTTAAATTAATCTCGCTGCCAGCTGCCATGCTTGCCTCCTGCTTTTTGCGTTACACGCATACCGTGTATTTCCATAAGCGGATCGGCGGCTTTACACATATCAAATAGTGTAAGGGTAGCCACGGATACAGCGGTGAGCGCTTCCATTTCCACGCCCGTTTTGCCCGCCAATTTACAGTAGCTAGTTACTTTAATTTGGCTATGTGCTTCATCAAGCTCAAAATCAATAGCTACTTTACTAAGTGCAAGCGGATGACAAAGCGGAATTAAATCGGCGCACTTTTTAGCGCCCTGAATACCCGCAATACGGGCAACGCCTAGCACGTCACCTTTTTTATTTTGATTAAGCAAAACTTGCTCAAAAGCTTGTTTGCTCATTTTAATGTAGGCCTCGGCAGATGCATCGCGCAGAGTAACCTCTTTTAGCGATACATCAACCATGTTTGCTTGGCCATTTTCGTCTACGTGGCTCAGCATATTATTGCTCTCGCGATTCGCATTTTTTACCAATGGTAATGTGCGGGGCAAAGTTACATGGCTTATGCATTGAGTCTAACTGATCTTTTATAATACCTGTCCAGGCTGTTTTACATGCGCCCGTAGAGCCAGGCATACAAAAAATAACTGTGTTATTGGCAAGGCCTGCCAACGCACGCGATTGAATAGTTGAGTTACCTATTTCGCCGTACGAAATATGTCTAAATAGCTCGCCAAACCCATCTACGCTTTTATCAAACAGCGGTGCAAATGCCTCTGGTGTAGAGTCGCGCTCGGTGAAGCCCGTACCACCGGTTACTAAAATAGCGTGAATGGTGTCATCGGCAATCCACTGCGATGCAACTGCTCGCATTTGATAGACATCATCTTTAACTATGTCTTTATCCGCTAAGTGATGACCAGCCTCGCTAAGGGCTTTAATTAAATAATGGCCTGAGGTATCCGTAATTTCATCGCGTGTATCGCTTACTGTCATTACGGCAATGTTTAATGCTATTTGTGACTCAGTTGTGTGGCTCATAGTGTTCTTCTCAATAAATTAGGTTTGTGTTGGTCAAATTGCTCGTTAACAGCTTTAAATTGCGCCGGTGTATTGGTATTAACAAGTGCGTGCGCTTTATTACATTTTAGCGTTTGCACACCAATACTACGGGTAAACTGTTTAATTGATTTATGACTATTTGCGTTTATGAGTAATTGTTTTAAATGACGTTTAACGCTTTGGGTGTTACGAATATACAGGGGTAACGGTTCATTTTCAAAGTGCCACGCATGTATTTGTGGCTGATTTGTTTGAAAGTGGGAGTTATCGCTTCCTGCAGATGCAATTTGCGATAATAACGTGCACGTAAGCAATGGCATATCAACAGCGGTTACAAGTATATCCTGCTCTGTTGCCATTAAGGTTGAATAAATCCCGCCAAGCGGGCCAGAATCTGGGTATATGTCAGGTATATATTGCCCATTAGCACTTTTTACATTACGACTTATAAGTACATTACTAGCTCCTGCAGCTTTTAATAATTCACATGCATTTTGTAGTAATGTTTTATTTTTTAAAATGAGATTAGCTTTATCGCTACCCATTCTGGATGATTGCCCTCCGGCGAGTACAACCCCTGTAAACACTGTTTTATTGCTCATTTTAGCCGCCCAGCATAGCTAAATGGGTTGTGGCGCCCGTTAAGCGCTTATCAAGCTCATGACTAATGGTTTTATTGCCCATTGCTGCTTGAATAGCGTTTACAGTGGCTGGTGTATCTTGCGCATTTAAATGCGGGCGTAAGTCTATTCCCTGCTCAGCAAATAAACATAAATGTAGCTTGCCTAATGACGAAACTCTTAATCGGTTACAGCTTTTACAAAAATCTTTACTGTAGGGCATAATTAAGCCAATTCGGCCCTCAAAATCAGGGTGACAAAACTCCTCCGCAGGGCCGTTTAATTTACCTCTCACTACCTGTAACCAACCTTGTGCTAAAAGCTGCGTTTTAACACTTAGCCCGCTTAAATGATTTTGCTCAAAAAAGGCGGCACCATTGCCTGTTTCCATTAATTCGATAAAGCGTACCGTTACTTTTTTATGCTTCACCCAGTCTAAAAAATCCTTCAATTGGTTTTTATTAAACTGCTTAGCAAGCACTGCATTTATTTTTATATCTTTTATGCCCAGCTCAATTGCCCGGTCTATACCTTTTAGAATATGGGTTAGCTTGTCGTGCCCTGTAATTAATTTAAACATGCTTGGGTTTAAGCTATCAATACTAATGTTTAGCGCATCTAAGCCAGCATTGTAAAACTCATCAATTTTATTAAATAAGTTAAAACCATTCGTTGTTATGGCTACTTTTTCTATGCCTGGCGTGTTTTTACATTGCTTTATAATATCGGTTACATCACTGCGTAAACACGGCTCGCCGCCTGTAATACGGACTTTTTTTGTGCCAAGTTGCGCAAACGCATTTACTAAGGTGTTTATTTCGCTTTTATTTAAAAAGTTACGCGGGGTATCGCACTGATACCCGTTTGGTAAACAATAGGTGCAACTAAAGTTACACACATCGGTAATTGAGAGGCGCAAATAGTTAAACTGCCGACCAAATTGATCATTAAGCATATGCTTCCTTGGTGTTTATGTTATTTTTTCTAAAGAGCACTTTAAATGACAACCGCAACATCAATACTGTTAGCGTTTTTTGTACCATGTTGCTTTATTAATTGGCTTAACTGCGTTTTACACGAACCACAGTTAGTGCCGCATTTTAATTTAGCCCCCAACTGATCCACTGTATTTGCACCACTTTTAACGGCATTTATAATGGGCTGCTCACGTACTTTAAAGCAGCTACATACTTGTGCGCCTTGGGTAAACTCTTCATCGGGGGTGGCATACAGCAATGACTGTAATTGGCTAAAGGATATTAAAGTCTCTGCAAATAAATGGTTTATCCACTCAAGTGATATGTCTTTTTGAGCTGACGAAACAACCGCAACAAACACTAACTGCTCGTTTTGAATACATTGAATATGCATTGCTTTTGCACTGCCCATTGCCGACCACTGCCCTTGTAACCCTGTCAGTGTTTGGCAATAATAAAGTAAGTCATTTTGTGCCTCATTAAGTGCTAATTGGTAGTTAACACAATTACTTGCGTTAACTTTAAGCCAAAAATCACTGGTTATTTTAAGCTCTGTTTTGCTAAAAATTTGCATGTACTGAGCATACTGCGCTTTAACTAAATCAACGGCACCATGTTTGCATTCAGCTTGGCCCGAAATAGGGTCAACAACCGATTGATAAAGCCCACTTACCGTAGCGGATGAGGCAAATTGCTTGTTCCAGTGAATAGGCATAAAACACTCGCCTTTACGCACGGCATCCGTTACTTTTGCATGAGCTGTAACCTGCCCAGTTTTAGCATTGGCAGTTATTAAATCGTTTGCTTTTATATTTAGTCTGCTGGCATCAATGGGGTTTATTTCAATGTATGGGCGGGTTATATGAGTAGAAAGCGCTGTACTTTTTCCGGTGCGGCTCATTGTATGCCATTGGTCGCGTATTCGCCCTGAGTTCATTACAAAAGGGTAATCGCTTGATGTTTGCTGCACAGGAAGCTTGGGCGTTATAGGTATAAAGCGGGCTTTTTTATCTGCGGTGCTAAATTGTTTATTAGCAAAAACCTGCCCGTTTTTATATGGCTCATTTTTTAGTACCGGCCACATAACGGGTTTTAAGTTATCGTATTGCTGCTGCGAAAGCCCCACTAACGCTGATAAATTTAAGAGCCTCTCACCGCTATTTTCAAAATCAGTAAGTTGTGCCCATTCTTCAAAAATGCCACTTGGGTCTGTAAAATCAAATCCTTCAAAGCCCATTTTTTGGGCAACTAAACACATTATTTGCCAATCGTTTTTAGCCCCTGAGAAAGGCTCAACTAGCGGGCGTTGCCTTGATATCCTGCGTTCTGAGTTAGTCACTGTGCCGTTTTTTTCGCCCCATCCAGTTGATGGAAACGCCACATTAGCAAATTTTAGCGTATCACTTTTGGCAATACAGTCAGACACAACCACCAGCTCACATTGCTCAAGTGCATTTTGTATTGCTGCGTTATTAGGTAGGCTCACCATAGGGTTGGTTGCCATTACCCAAATAGCTTTTATTTTACCTTTGGCGATTTCATCATACATATCAATAGCATTACACCCTGCTTTTTTAGCTATTGTTGGTGATTGCCAAAAACGCTGCACTAACTGTTGATGCGCTTCGTTTTCAATGTCTAAATGTGCTGCTAATTGATTTGCTAAGCCACCTACTTCACGCCCACCCATTGCATTAGGTTGCCCAGTTATTGAAAACGGGCCACAGCCAGGTTTTAACAATTTACCTGACGCTAAATGCGCATTTATGATGGCATTACATTTATCAACCCCTGAGCTTGATTGGTTAATACCCATTGAATAAAAACTAATAGCGGTTGGACTTTTTGCAAATAAGGCGTAAAAGTCACTGACTAACTGTGCGTCGATATCACAAAAGTCACTTACCGCTTTTACACTCCACTTTTTAGCCTCTGCAAGCGCTGTTTCAAAGTCATTTGTATGCTCGTTAATAAATTGCGTATCTAAATAGTTATGTTCACTTAAATAATTAAGTAAGCCGTTATAAAGAGCCCCGTCGCTGCCTGGTTTTATATTTAAAAAGGTATCGGCAAGTTCGGCTGTATCGGTTTTTCGCGGGTCGATAACCACTACTTTCATGTTTGGATTAAGCTTTTTTGCGCGCTCCATACGTTGGTAAAGCACCGGGTGAGTCCAAGCTGCATTCGAGCCAATTAAAATAAGTAGCTCAGTTTGCTCTAAATCTTCGTAAGTGCATGGTACTACGTCCTCACCAAAAGCACGTTTATAACCGGCAACCGCCGATGACATACACAGCCTTGAGTTTGTATCTATATTGCCTGAGCCTATGTAGCCTTTCATTAATTTATTGGCAACGTAGTAATCCTCGGTGAGTAACTGCCCCGATACATAAAACGCAACCGATTCCGGCCCATGCTCTTTAATAATGGCGTTAAATCTATTAGCAACATATTTTGTTGCAGCATCCCAACTGGCAGGCTCATTATCAATAAGGGGGGATGTTAAGCGGTTATCACTGCCGGTGGTATCAAGCAAATGCGTGCCTTTAACACACAAACGGCCAAAATTAGCGGGGTGCTCGCGCGTGCCTTCAAGTTTTGTTGGGGTATTATTTAATAATGAAATATCAACCCCGCACCCTACACCACAATAAGCGCAGGTAGTTTGTTTAAGCAAAGGCGTGTTTGAACAAGTGTTTAAAGTTTCCATACTGCTCTCATATTGTTAGCGTTAAGCGCTCTGTGATACAGGTTCATCTACAGGGATAAGGGTGGCTATTTTATTATTAAGTGCACTACTAATAACGCTTTGCACTAATTTTTCACAGCCTCCACAGCCAGTACTTGCTTTAGTGACTTGCTGCACATCACTTAAATCTCTAGAGCCTTGCATAACAGCGTGTTCAATGGTGTGTTTTGTAACCTTGTGGCACGCACAAATAATGGCATCACTTGGTAAATCATCAGCGCTTAGCTCACCAGTATCTCCTGCAAGCGGCATTATTAAAGACTCTGCGGGCACACTAAGCTCTATACTATTTAAGTGATACTGCAATAAGTTATCGTATTCGCTGGTATCGCCAACAAGTACAGCACCTATAAGTTTGTTGCCTTGCTCATTAGTGACTACTTTTTTGTAAATACCGTTTGGCTGATCTTCAAAGTAATAGCTAATTGCGCCTTCACTGCGTGCATGGGCATCACCAATTGAGCCCACTTCAACACCCATTAATTTAAGCTTGGTGCTCATATCAGCACCGCTAAATTCATCAGTATTGTTTGAATAGTTGCTTAAAGGTGTGTTTGAAGCTGTACTTGAAGAAAGCTGTTTTAAAACATGCCCCGCCGCTACTTTTGCCATAGCGTAGCCCGGTGCTACAAGGCCAAAAATAAAGTTATTCCAAAGGGCGCATTCGCCTATTGCGTATATGTTTTTATCACTCGTTTGGCAATGGTTGTTTATTACAATGCCGCCGCGCTCACCTAATTCTAAATTAAACTCGCGAGCTAAATTATCATATGGGCGAATACCGGCTGAAAATACAATCATGTCGGTTTTTAGGGTTTGCCCCCCCTTAAAGCACATTTTATAACGGCTGTTTTCACCTTCAATAATTTGCTCTGTAGCCACTGAGGTATGCACTGTAACGCCGAGCTCGGTAATTTTATTTTTTAGTAACCGCCCACCAGCACCATCTATTTGTACGCCCATAAGTTGTGGCGCAAATTCTATTACATGGGTTTGTAAACCAAGCTGTTTTAACGCATTTGCAGCTTCTAGCCCTAATAAACCGCCACCAATAACCACACCGACTTTACTACCTTGTGCTGATTTTTTTATAGCGTGTAAATCGTTAATGGTTCTGTAAACTAGGCAATGCTCACGATCTTTACCTGGAATGGGTGGCACAAATGCAAATGAGCCTGTCGCCAGTATTAGCTTGTCGTACGCAAATGATTCGCCTTTTGAGGTAGTCACCGTTTTTGCATCACGGTTTATATCAACCACTTTAGAATGAGTATGAAAACTAACTTGCCAATCTTGATAGGTTTTACTGCAGGTAAGTGCTAAATCTTCTTCGGTTTTGCCTTTAAAAAATGACGAGAGCTGAACGCGGTCATAAGCGAGGCGGTCTTCACCACTGAGTACTGTAATATCAACATTTTTGCTATCACCTTGTTGCGATACTAGCTGCTGTACAAAATGATGCCCGACCATTCCGTTTCCTACGACGACAACACGCTGCTTGCTTGGCATTAAAATCACCTGTTTGATTTAAAGTACTAAATGCATAGATTAATACTTCAAACGTATAATTTGTTATGTAGTTGTTATAGCAATATGCAAGCCAGATATATAAATAATATATTTCAGTAACTTAACCAAATTGGTGCAGTAAAAAAGAAGTGAAAGCACCACAAGCTGGCGCTATTGCACCAACTTGTAACGCTTTAGATTAAATAACCAGAGTTCAGGTTAAATACTTAAAATTTAGCGCTTACCCACACCCATAGCTTTTGGGTATCGACTTTGCCTGCCGCGCTATCGCCTGCTGAATAATCAGCATATTTAGCGCCTACGGCATAGGTTTTATTAATAGGCTTAACGTATTGCACATTAAGCTCCGAGCCTAAATCATCAACCCCATTGACGCTGTCGTTTGCATCAAAGTTGTGATACGCCACTAACCATTTACCGTCAAAGGCTTTACCATTTAAGCTTATATAAGTGTCATCAAGTCCTTGTGCAGGAGTTGCTAAAAACGTATCAGCCCAACCATTAAATTTATGCATTGTGGCAAGCGGCGTAGCAAAACCATAATCGCCATTATCAGAACCCAGAGACTCAATACCGGCTTTTAATGTAACGGTTTCAATGCCTAAACCGCCTAAATCAATACCGCCTGCAAACGCATAATAATCTGCGTCAAAATCACTCATGCTAGTTGATGCAGATTGCGTGGCGTACTCTGCTTTGTAGTAAAATTTAATATCGCTGAGCGTTTTATTACCATTAAAAGAAACACCATAGGTATCTAAGCTGTCATCATCTACTGCGTCGTTACTTAATAAATAACTGTATAAAACCACCTTACCTACGCTTGTTTTAAAACTTGCATTGATCAGGTGATCTGATGAATCAATATCTTTGCTATCAGCAAATATACGGTTGCGCTTGCTTATGTAGCTATAGTGCAAGTTAATATCATTAAACGTGTAATTTACTGTTGCAGCATCAAAAGTCTGTCTGTCTTGCCTAAAGCCAACGTGGCCCACAAATCGTTGTCCATCAAGCGCTATTACTTGCCTACCCACTTTAATTGATAAAGCATCTTTCGCGTATTTTATAAAACCTTGGTCTACTTCTGTGGTTTCTGGGTCGGCTATTACTGAGTAATTGGTATTTTTACCCAGTGTATTGTTGTAATCGTCTACACCTAACACGCTTCGGCTGTCTTCAACTTCAATAAGTGCAGAAAAACCATTCACTTCATCTGTTTTATGGGTAAGGCGTGTACGTAGCGTTAAGCTACTTGCATCTTTTAACGCGTTATCTTGCTCTGCGCTTTCAAAACGCAGTCTAAAGTTAAGATCGGTTTGCGCCGCTTGACTTATTGAAGGCGCAGTTAAGCTACCTAGTATAAAAATAATAGGTAAGTTTTTTTTATGATTGAACATGTTTATCTCTTAATTTTTAATTATGAGTACACACACCAAGGCTATAAACAAACACAACGAAATACTTTTCCAGACTAAAACCGGATCGCGTTTCATTATTGAGTCTTTCG
This sequence comes from Pseudoalteromonas sp. S3178, assembly GCF_005886985.1. Lineage (NCBI taxonomy): Bacteria > Pseudomonadati > Pseudomonadota > Gammaproteobacteria > Alteromonadales > Pseudoalteromonadaceae > Pseudoalteromonas > Pseudoalteromonas sp. S3178. The sequence goes on from NZ_PNCW01000014.1 coordinate 30,648, forward strand.
GGGCGGTACTTTTTAAATATGGATTAGGTTTATTGATATCACTTATAAATTCAGAAAATGCGTGGTATCTAAATTCGGGTTTGGGAGCCAATGCTTTCATTAAAGCCTGATCTAACCAAAACGGGATATCTGCTCTGTGTTTACGAATACTTGTGTATTGCCAGTGACTGTAATCTTTTGGTACGTGATTATGCGCGAGTGGCTGATACGGCAATTTTGAACATAATAATTCATACGCAACAACGCCTAGCGAAAATAAATCACTCTTAAAATCGGCGTGCATAGTAATAAGCGTCTCTGGTGCGGTATAATCTACCGTACCTTGCGGGCAATCATCAGCAATTTGCTTTACCGACTCATCCATAGCCGCAACACTTACCGTGCCATAATCGATTAATGTTACTTTGCCGTGAGCGTCTATCATCACGTTATCGAGTTTTAAATCGCGATGCACCATATCCAAACGCTGAAACGCTCTAAGTGCTTGTACTATTTGTTCAATAATACTGCGCACTTGGGTAATTTCTGGATGCGGCACATCATGCTTCCAATCACTCAGTGTTTGCCCGTCCATGTATTCGCAAATATGATATAAAAATCGGCTTTGCGATTGCGTATTTAAAACCTTCATTACATTGGGATGATTAATACGTTGCCCCACCCAGCCTTCTCTTATAAAGCCTTGAAGGTAGTGCACATCGTCTTCAAAATTTACCGAAGGCGCTTTTAATACAACAGGAGGCGTATCGGGTGTTTTTTGTACTAAATAAATGTGCGAGCGGCTACTAGCGTGTAATTCACGGATAACAGTAAAGTCATCAATTTTTTGGCCAACCTTTAACGGTGGCGGAATTTTTCGCCGAGTTAAAGAGTGATATAACTCGTCTAAATTTTGTTTTGCAATACTATTCACTTTTACAAGTAAGCAGCTTACGTTGTCATCACTGCCTCTTGCTATGGCAAGCTCTGTCACTGCTTTTGATGCGTGCTCTAAATTAGTATGCTCATCAATTAGCTTTTGTATATCACTGTATGGCAACACATCGTGTACACCATCGCAGGTAAGTATATAAATATCATCAGCTTTAAGTTCAACTTCGTATACATCAATTTCTTGATGTAGTTGTGCGCCTAAAGCTCGCGTTAGGGTATCGTTTACTTTATGGTCGCGTGTTATCGCCTCCATACTTTTTGCACGTAAACGCGTAATTCGGGTATCACCTAAATGAAAAATATAACCCGTGGCCGATTTTAAAATAAGCGCTGTAAACGTGGTCATCCAATCTGCTTGGCGCTGGCCAAGGTGATTGTAGTTAACCGATTGCGAATACAGCCACTGATTTAAACTGGCCAATACCTTAGATACCGACTTTTTAACGGCCCAACTTGGCGGTGTATTTAAATACTCATTTATAAAGTGCGTTACCGATAACTGTGACGCTTGTTTAGCATTTTTTGCTGATGAGCACCCATCGGCCAAGCAGGCAATAACCCCTTTTGACTCTTTTTCTTGCGCTTGAGTATTAAGAGCAGCAAACGCATCTTGGTTTTCGGTTTTTATACCTTTGCTACTGTGCCCACCAAACTCAACGTTAAGTTCGTTTGTAAGTGCGCTGGCTTTTTGGGTTTCATCAAACATAAGGTTGCCTTAAGTCACAGAAATAAGTTCAACGGTGCCATCTTCGTTTACTTCAGTGATGTGGCCATCTGGTTCTTTCATGAAAAATAATGCACCTAAACCTAACAATGCACTGGCAGCGATAATCATAAAGAATGTTTGGTAATCAACTAATGAGAGCGCCGTTAAATATACAACAGCCCCTACATTACCGTAAGCTCCCGTCATACCTGCAATTTGCCCAGTTAAACGGCGTTTAATAAGTGGCACAGCCGCAAATACAGCACCTTCCCCTGCTTGCACAAAAAACGAACACGCCATGGCAGCTGCAACTGCAAGCCAAAGCGGCCAGCTAGCGTCAACTAAGCCCATAACAAAATAACCTACAGCTAAGCCTGTGGTAAGTACAATAAGCGTTTTACGACGACCCATTCTATCTGAGATCCAACCACCACCAGGACGAGAGGCTAAGTTCATAAATGCATAGGCTGATGCAAGTAAGCCTGCGTACACCATATCAAGGCCAAATACTTCCATAAAAAATAATGGCAGCATAGATACAACGGCGAGCTCTGAGCCAAATGTTGTAAAATAAAGAATATTTAAAACAGCCACTTGCTTAAAGTCGTAACGGTGTGATTCTGGAACAGGTTGTTTAAAAATATGGCCGTTTATATCAAAGGTTTTATACACTTCGTAAATATAAAGCAGTACTAAAAACACGTATGTACCCATTACAAAATTTTCAGAAAGTAAATTTGCGCCAGTAGGAGAAAGCTTCCAGGTAAGTAGCGCTAAAGCACCGTACATAGGTAGTTTCATTATAAGCAGTAGTACAAAGTCGCCTTTACTGGTTACTTCCATTGCCCCTACTTTTTTAGGCTTGAAGTATGTACCGCCTTTAGGCGTATCAGTTACGTTTATGTACCAAATAATACCAAATATTACACTTAGTACGCCTGTTACACCGACCGCATAACGCCAGCCATCTTCGCCACCAAACATAAGCGCTAATATTGGTAGTAGCATAGCGGCTGCTGCAGAGCCAAAGTTACCCCAGCCTCCGTAAATACCTTCGGCTGTACCTAACTCGTTTGCCGGGAACCATTCGCTCACCATACGAATACCAACAACAAAACCCGCACCAATAAAGCCAAGTGCAAAACGGGCGATAGCTGCTTGCTCAAACGTTGTTGCAAGGGCAAACATAAAACACGGAATACTACACACAATAAGTAGTGCTGCGTACACAATACGTGGACCAAATTTATCGGTAAGCATACCAACCACGACACGAGCAGGAATAGTTAAGGCAACATTTAATATAAGCAGTGTTTTAACTTGAGCCATAGTGATGCCAAGCGAACCTGCAATAGCACCCAATAATGGCGCATGGTTAAACCATACAAAAAATGAGATAAAAAACACCATCCAGCTTAAGTGAAGTATTTTCATTTTTCCGCTAAACGATATGAGATTAAACCCAGTACTCGGTTGCATGTTATTTTTTCCTTGTAACGATTATTGTTTTAAATAGTACATACTACTTTGGTAGCATTTATACTATGCGAATTGTTAAATTAACGTTAACCACAGTCAGCAATTACTAAGCCAACAATTAATAAATAACAAATTCAGTAAGTTACAATTTTCGCTATTGATAATAATTTCGCTTTGCACTATTTAAGTAGCAACGATGGGCGTTAACAGTGCAAAGATTTTTAAAGCTTTACTTGCTCTAGGTTTTAACTACTTGGTATTGTTACAAAAAAATTTGAGCGTACATTTATGCAAAAACCGCCATTAACTTATCAACAGCAATTACGTTATTCTCGCCACATTATGCTTGTACAACTTGATATAGATGGACAAGAAAAACTATGGCAATCTCATGCGCTTATAGTGGGTTTAGGTGGCTTAGGCTGCCCGGTTGCACAGTACTTAGCTGCCTCAGGTGTGGGAACATTAACGCTTGTAGATAACGATCTGGTCGATGCTACAAACTTGCAAAGGCAGGTGCTTTACAAAAAAACAGATGTAGGTAGCTTAAAAACACACGCCGCTAAAGCGCAGTTAACTAGCTTAAATGATGAAATAGATATACATACAATCGATGCATTTTTAGATGATCAGTCAAAGCTTGACGAGCTATTAAGTAATATTGATATAGTCATTGATTGCTCTGATAACTTGCCTACACGTAATTTACTCAATAGCGCCTGTTATAAGGCTAAGATACCGCTAGTTTCAGGCTCTGCAATTAGAATGGAAGGCCAAGTTGCCTGCTTTACCATGAAACAACACAGCCATTGCTACGAGTGCTTGTCGCAGTTTTTTAATGAACAAACACAAAGCTGCTCTGAATCTGGCGTGCTCTCCCCTATTGTAGGGCTAATTGGCAGTATTCAGGCAACTGAGGCACTAAAAATACTTGCGGGTTTACCAAGCGGCTTAAGTGAACATTTATTGCTGGTGGATGGGCTCAGCATGGAGTTTAACCGCTTTAAAATTCCTAAAAATAGCCAGTGTCCCACCTGTAGTAAGTAACTCGCGTTTTAATTTTTTACTCTAGGTTATGAATAGCGGCGTAAAGTGTATCGCCCTCTTTGTAATTACTTTGATCCCATACTCTTGCTGAAAGTAAGCAATACAATGTTTGCCCATCAACATTAAGTGTAAGCTGCCAATTGCTATCAATCATTTCAGCATTAATAAGTATACAAACCAATATGTTACTATGCTCTGTGAGTATTGGTTTTATAGCACTAATTGATATTTGTTCGCTTTCAATAATTAGCTTGCCGCCCTGCTCAACTGCGCTTGGGGATACAAATAACTGCTGCTCACTTTGTTTTATTTGAAGGTGATAAACAGCGTATTTTTCATCAAATTTAATAATGTCATAATTAAGTAAGCTCAGTGGTGTTTGCTTATTATTAGCATAAATAGCCTTGGCAACTAACGTACTTGCTCCTTGGTTTATCACCTTACCTTTTTCAAGCTGAATTAGAGTGTCGCAGCAAAACAGTAGCTCCTTTAAAGAGTGGCTCACTATTATAAATTTAATATTAAATTTAGCTGCTAACTCACTTAATGTTGTTAGTGTTTTAAAGCGAAGTGGCCAGTCGAGCGCACTAAACGGCTCATCTAAAATTATAAGTTTTTGACCTGCTAACAATGTGCGTGCAAACACCACCCGTTGGCGCTCCCCGCCCGATAAACTTTGCACGTTGCGTGTAAGGAGTGGTTGTAGCTCAAGAGCTGTAATAACTTCTTGCTCAGATAAGTCGGTTTGCCTATTAGCGCAGTGCTTTTGGGTAAATGCTAAATTGCCGGCAACATCTAAATGAGGAAATAACGGACAAGATTGCACTTGCAGTGTTACTCCGCGTTTATCACTAGGTAAATGATGCACAGGCTGATTATTAATATAAATACTTTGCTTACCTTCAAGGCCACTAATACAGCGCAGCAATGTAGACTTACCTGATCCGGACGGACCAAAAACACCTGCAATATTAAACGACTCTAATTGCAGGTTTATATCTAAATCAAAGTTATTAAGTGCTTTAAATAGGGTTAATTTAATCATGTTATTGTTTAACCCCCACTATGCTTTTATTAAATTTAAATAACAGCACCAAACACGCAAATGAAATAGCCAATAAAATAAGAGAGAGCTGATGCGCAGCCGCGTAATTTAGCGATTCAACATGGTCGTACAAAGCAATTGAAACAACTTGTGTTTGCCCTTGAATATTACCGCCAATCATTAATACCAAACCAAATTCACCGAGTGTATGAGCAAACCCCAAGGCAAACGCACTACCAATACTAGGCTTTAGTAATGGTAAAATTAAATACACAAAACGCTTAAAATGACTAAGCCCAAGCGCTATTGCAGCCTCGTTATAGGTTTGATTTATTTGTTTAAAACCTGCAACCAAAGGTTGCATTACAAATGGCAAAGAATAAAAAAGAGAACCAATAACCACACCTTGAAAACTAAAAGCAAGCTGGGTACCCGTTAACCAAAACCAAAACTGCCCAAAAGCGTGCGCTGGCGAAAAAATAACCAATAAGTAAAAACCTAATAAAGTGGGTGGTAATACTAAAGGCATAGCAATTAATGCCTCTAAAAAAGGTTTAAATTTACCTTTGTAGCCTGCTAATTTATAAGCAACCGGAATGCAAAAAACGAGTAGTAATATAGCGGTTATAAAGGCCAGTTTTATTGTTAACCACAGCGCAGTTAAATCACTTTGAAGCATTGCTGTCCTTTGATCTGTATCCTAATTTAATAAGCTTAAGTTGAGTGCTACTTGTCATTAAAAAATCCATAAGCTTTCTTGCACTAGCCATTTTTTTTGTCGATTTTATAATAACGCCTTGTTGGATAATATCGGGGTATTCACTCGCCTCTAGCACTTTATAATCTAAATACTTAGGGTTTTGTGTATTGCTATACGCAGCTTTTAACGTAGACACCGCCACCAGCCCAATTGACACATTGCCACTTTGTACAAACTGAAAGGCCTGCGTAATGTTATTGCCGTATACGTAACTTATTGGCTTTTTAAAGTTGGCATTAGCATAAAACTGCGATGCACGACCATAAGGTGAAAAACGAGGGTTAGCAATGGCTATTTTATTGTTTACTTTATTAGCATTGGGCTGCCACAATGCAAGCTCACCTAACGCGTAGGTAACTAAGCTACCTTGACTCGCCAACCCTTCTTTTATTAATGCTTGCGGGCGAACATCATCTGCTGATAAAAACACATCAAACGGCGCACCATGTACAATTTGAGAATATAAAACCCCGCTGGAAGCCGCTGATATTTTTACTTGTACGCCGGGTAAAGGAGATTCTTGCAGTAAAGTTTGTAAGACAGTTTTAAAGTTACTTGCTACTGCGACATGCAATGTTTCTTTTGCACTTAACGTGCTTGAGAACACGCAAAATACAACCAAAAAATAACCCAGCCATGTATTGTAAAGCTTTGACATTATAAGTATTGTTTTAAAAATAAAATGATTTAAGTAAGCAATATATATGAACGATGTTTGCAATGCACCCGGTTTATTACCAATAGAAACGGCAATTCAAAACATACTAAGCTCTATCAATGCAATTTCGCACAATGAAACCATCTCCATAATGCAAAGTGTTGGCCGGGTTTTAGCCAGTGATGTTAAATCTAATATTAATGTGCCTGCTCACAATAACTCTGCTATGGATGGCTATGCTGTTTGTATTTCAGATAAAAGCTTAACCTATACACAAGTAGGGAGCGTATTTGCAGGGCAAACGTTTGAAGGCACACTTACTCCCGGACAGTGCGTAAGAATAATGACGGGAGCAGCCATTGCACCGGGTGCTAATGGCGTTGTAATGCAAGAAAACGCATCGGTTGATGGTGATCAAATCACATTTACTGCGCAGCCTGCCGTTAATGAAAATATTCGTTTTGCCGGTGAAGACATTGCAATAAATGACGTTATTTTAAATGCAGGCGATAAACTTAAAGCCGTTGATGTAGGCTTACTCGCCTCTTTAGGTATTGCCAAAATAAATGTCACTCGCAAATTAAAAGTCGCCGTGTTTTCTACAGGTGATGAGCTAATTGAGCCTGGACAGCTCCTTATAAAAGGCGCTATTTATGAAAGTAACCGGGCCGTAATAATTAGTGCATTACAGCAACAAAACATAGATGTCCTTGATTTAGGTATCATCAGCGATGATAAAGCGCTCATTACTCAAGCTTTTTTAAGTGCAGATGAAAAAGCAGATGCTGTAATAAGTTCAGGTGGTGTATCTGTTGGCGAAGCTGACTTTACTAAAGAAGTATTAAATGAAATTGGTAATATCCATTTTTGGAAAATAGCCATGAAGCCAGGTAAACCTTTTGCTTTTGGTAAGTTACCCAACAGCTACTTTTTTGGCTTACCAGGTAACCCCGTATCAGCCGCAGTAACGTTTAATCAACTAGTAGAGCCTGCACTACAAAAGCTCTCTGGACTTGGGCAAGTAACTCCTAAAATGCGTTTTAATGCTATTACAACCTCAGTTGTTAAAAAACGTCCTGGCAGAGCCGACTTTCAACGCGCTACAGCTACAACAAATGAGCAAGGTGACTTGCTTGTAACGCCATTTAATAAACAAGGCTCAGGCGTACTTTCGTCACTTAGTAAAGCAAATTGCTTAATTGTAGTACCCGCACAAAGCGGTAGCATTGCAAAAGGTGAAACGGTAAGTATTGAGTTTTTGTAAAAACACCTTTTCAATAAACGAAAAGCCCAACTAGTGTTGGGCTTTATGTTTATAAGTTATCTCTAAATACTACTTAAAATAATGATTCGAAATCACCGTTAGGAAATAATACACCTGGGATTCCTCTCACAGCAGTAACTTCAGCAATTTTAGTATCACCAAAATATAGACCTCCACTGTAGTTACGACCTTTTTGTTTTACATCTAACCAACGGCCATTTTCACCTTTAGCAATAAGATTAAGGTTGCCACTTACATCTCTTATACGAAGATCTAAAGCTCTATTTTGTACACTCACAAAAATATCTGTTGAAGTAAGCTCTGATAAGTTTGCGGCTTCACCTACATAAGCAAATTTAAAATCACTTGCACCACTTAAAGGAAAATCTAGCTCAAAGGTAAATGCTAAATCGTCATTTTCTTCACCTATAAACGGTGAAGCTTCTACAGCCGTAATATGAAAATCTGTATTTTGAATACTGCTTTCGTAATTACCAACAAAATCAAACGTTGATAATGTGTTTGATACTTCACCAAATGAGTTTACAAAGCGCTCTAAACTTAGCGATAAATCACCATCAAGCTGACCCGCAGCTTTAGTTATAATGACATTAGTAGTTAACTGAGCAATTCCTGTCTCGGCATCTGGGTTTAACTCGTTAACTTCGTCAATTCCATCAAACTGTATCAGTAACTCGCTAACGTCAACGCTAAGTACCGTTGCACCATTTGTAATTGAAGCAGTCATTACGCCTTCAATTTTATCACCTAGTACGCCGCTCACACGAAATGTCGGAATAGATAAATCTATAGTAATAGGTAAATCATCATATGTACCGGTTATAGTCCAAGTATAAGGCGATTTACTATAATCTATATCTAGATCTCGAAGTTTATATTGCCCTGCTGGTGTCGAATCGTCTGCTAATGGCGAATAATTAGTAATAACTTCGTTTAGTGAATTAATCAGTGCATCAAGCGTTTGTTGAGTATCTTCATCAAAAGCGCCCTCAAGCTCTTCAAATTTAGAATCAAGCTCATCTGAGTAACTTTTTTCTTGAAGCCTTGTAACACCTATAATATTACGAGTATCAACAAGTAATTCTCTTGAATCTAAGCTTTGCGTAACTTGTGTTCGTTCTTGCCAATTAGAGTAGGTAGTTACACTTGCTATCGTTTGTTTCACTTCACCGGCAACGTTTTGTAATAACGCATTACCTTGATCACTAAATAAATTATCAGTAACGTATTGCGCTGCCAACTCGCTATAATCCTGCCATGCTTGCTGATCTTCTTGCTTGGTAGCAAAGTCAGTAAATGCATTCTCAACACTAAAGCTTGTATCTGTAGCACCGGCAATTATTGCAGCGTAAGTAAATGCATTAGTTACCATTTCAGCTTCAACACTTGCACTTAAATTACTGTGTGTTAAATGATAAAAAGGAGTTGCTGCTAAACTTGCTGCAACAGCACTATAGCCTTGATCAGAAATCACTTTACTGAGTGGCGATAAATAAACTGTATTTTCACCCGGTGCACTAAAAGCGCTCGCTTTGTAGTTTAAAGTGACAGCGGTTGGCTCTTGATAATCAATCAAGCGGTTTTCGTTTAAATCGTTAATATCTCCACGAACAGTTCTACCACAACCTGTAAAACGAGGGCATGTTAAAGTGCTATCATCTGGAATAAATTCAAAGCTGTTAAAGGTAAGTGGATCTACACTAACGCTTGCGGTATTAATATTGTCTACAGCAATCGACTCTTGAACAACACCATCACTATTTATAACATTTAAAGTGCCTTGAGAAGGCTGCCAATTTGCAACATAAAAATTTACAGTGGAAGATGTTGAAGCAACAGTAACGGCAACACTTTGAGTATCTTCACTATCAGATGAAGACCCACCACAACCGACTAATGCGATAGCAACCCCTAAAGGTAAAATTTGTTTTAGCATCTTCATTCCTTAAAACTTAATGTTCATATACCAATTCACATTTGCATAATAGGCTTTATCTAAATCTAAACTATCAGTTTGTAAATTAAGACCAAAATACTCGTTTTCTATACCAACCAAAAAAGCCTCACTTTTTGTTTCGTAACCAGCTTGGACTTTCCAATGGTCCCAAAAGTGAATACGCCCTTTTAATTGATTAAATGTGTCTTGATCGTAGCGTTTAATTGTTAGCTGAGTTGAAAAGCGCTCATTAATTCTATAATCAGCAAATGCTTGTAAACGCATTTCCATTTCTAAATCATGTGATTGAGTGTTTCCATAAGCAGACGTTTGTAATAAAACCGTTGGTTGAGTAACAATATCGCCATTATCATCTTCTCTAAAAGGGATCTCGGTTGTTTGCCCTTTTACTGAACCACTATCGTCGTAACCTGTTTTATAAAGTAAATCTTTTACGCTAAACCCTACTTGAAGCTCATCGTTTACTTGCCAATCAGCAAAAATATCCAAACTGTAGCCTAAACCTTCTGGTTTTTGTGAGGGAGTAAATTCTTTAAATAAAATGTCTTTTGAAAAGTTGTAGTCTACGGTTACGGTCCCTTCAACTTCATCACTGTAAATTTGACCATTTACAGTTGCATCTTGAAAGTGAGAACTGGCAAAAATAGATAGTTTAGGTGTAATCGTTAATGCATTTTTGTCTAAAAATTTAAAGTCATACGATACAAAAACACCGTTAGAGGTTGCTTGTTTAGCATCTAAATAATAAGTGTAAAACCTATCTTCAAAAGCTAAATCGTTTTTTTCTGTATGAGTATATAGCGCAGTATCAGGATCAAAATTAAGTACGTAATCGTAACGACTTTGTAGACCAACTTTAAAATTTCCGTAACCAACACCTACTTCAAATATATTGTAGGTAAATGCACTATCACCTGATTTAAGTGGCGCGTCAAAATCATCAACAAAAGCTTGTACTGGTTGTGCCTCGGTATAAATTTCTGCGTCAAAGTGGGTAAAAATTTGAAATTGATTATCTGCGGATGCAAGAGGAGAAATAAGAGCTGTCGAAAATCCTAACAAGAGAATTTTTTTTTTCATAATAAAATCGCTTTCTATAAAAAAAGGGAAAAGCGCACAGCTTTTCCCTTTTATAGTTTTAAATTACTTACTTGCGTCGATTAAATCTACATCTGTGTAAGGCACTACATCACCATCAATGTAAGTGATTGATACACCGTTAGTAACTTTAGTCGCAGTACCAAATGACATCATTTCGCCATTGTACATTGCCTTCACATCACCTGTGTAACCTTCAGACTCCATACCAGTTAGAGATAAAGTGTAACCCATTGCTGTATCACCTTTAACCATAACATCTAATGTACTTTCGTCTTCATCACCACTGCTATCAACCATGCCCATAACTTTAAAGTCTAGGTCGCCAGACATACCTTCAAGGGTAACTGTACCCATATCAGTAGCATCATTAGCAGTTATATTTAACATACCCGCAAAACCAGACTCACCGTCCATAATTTCAACGTGGTTCCAGGTTTCAGTGTTAACGATTTCTGCATCATCAACGGTGTCAGCATCTACTTCACCATCAAAAGTGAAGATTAAACATGAATCAATCTGCGTTTCATCAATAGTACCAGCAGAGAAATCAACACAGTCTTGAAGTGCAGTAGCTTGAGTGTCTGCAGTCATTAGCTCAACAGTAGCATCACCGCCTACAAGTGTAGCTCCCCAAGCAACTACTAATTTTTCACCTTGGTAAGATGCGGCAGCGCTGATCATTTCATCAGTTGTGTCGTTTGTAAGAACTAGCGTTAAATCATCTAAACTATAATTGTAATCCCACTCAGGTTGACGAGTAGAAGTGCCTTCACCTGAGTTACCCATATCAGCTAGCTCATCAATAACGTCTGCTAAAACATCAGCGGCATCAATAACTGCTTGGCCACCAGTGTTAGTAAGTACAGTCATTGTTGAAAGCGACTCAGAAGTAGCTTTAACTGAAGTAAGTACTGCAAATTTAGCAACCGCTTCTTCAGCAGTAATTTGTAAATTATAAGCTGTTACAAATTGCTCATTTGCTAATTCGCCTTGAGCCTCAGCAGCTGTTTGCATTGCTACTAATGCATCTACCATTGCTTGAGCACCTTCGCCTTCAAGTTCTAAGTAGTCATTTGCAGCAGCAAGTGCTTGAGTAATAGCAATTTCTAGAGCATCAACTGCAGCCGCAAATTCTGAAGCAGCTTCAACAGCAGTCATTGCAAGCTCTTGAGCTTCGGTTGCATTTTCAGCTGTATCTACCATTGCATCTTCAGCTGTAGCAAGTGCGCTTGTAGAAGTAGCTTCAGCCATATCTGCAGCAGTCTTTTTAACGTCAGCTACATCAGCAGTGTCTTCTGCTACTAACTTAGCAGCAGCAAGTTCAATATCAAACTCTTCAATTGCGGCATCAGCTTCAACAACTAATGCAGCAAGTGCAACATCATAGGCCACTGCATCAGTAACAGCTGTTAGCGCATCAGTATTTAGTGATGTTGCAGAGTCAAGAACTTGTTGATAATCAGAACTCTCTGCTACTAAAGCATTTGCTGCAGTTACATAACCTTGAGATTTAACATAAATAGAACCAGCTTTAACAGATAAACCAGCTGTATCTGCTTCGTTTTTAAGAAGCGTAACGGCACTTACAAATGCTGCTGCGTTATCTGCAGTAAGCGCGTCACCACCCATTGCTTGTACATCTTCAAGTGAGCTTTCAGCGCTATCAATATCCATTTCAAGTGCTGTAAGTGAAGTTTGAGAAGCTGTTATCTCTGCTGTTAAAGCAGCAGCTAAAGCAACGTAAAAATCTTCATCTACAGTACAACCTGCATCAGTACAGCCTATTACTTCTAATGCTTTTTTAACTTTTTCTGCAGCAGCGGCAAGTCCAGCGTCTGTTGCTGCACCATTTTTAACTGCTTTATCTTTAGCTTCTTTTGCTTTTTTAGCAATACCAGCTGAGTTTGCTGCAAATGCAACAATTTCACCTGCGCTAGGCGCTGGAATTTTTGCAGCGTAAGCGGCTTCTAATGCAGCTTTAATATCGTCTTCACTACCTGTAGCAATCGCAACAAAAACATTTGAAGTGCTTGTCACAGCACTTTGTAACATTGTAGCAATTGCAGCAATACCTTCATCAGTGTTATTTTTGAACTGACCTGATTGGATGCCAGCTTTAATGCTGCTCATTACATCTGCAATTGAAGGCAAGCCTTGGATTGAAGATGAGAGCTGCGCAATAGCTAAAATACCTTCGCTTAGCTCTTCTTCACCGTCTACTTCACTTAAATCAACTGCGCCACCGTTAGATAAATCACCAATAATAGATGATAATAATAGTGCTGCATCAGGACCTAGTACCTGTATAACAGTATCAAGGCTTGCAGATGCAATTGCACTTTCATCAATAGAAGCACCAGATTCAATAAGAATACTTGCTACTAGTGTTGTTAAGAAAGTTGCATTAGCTTTATAAGAGCTATCAACATTTTCTTCGCCAGCTATGCCACTTGCGCCCGATGTATCAGCTTCTACCGCTGGGATATATTTTACTACAGATAGTTCTAAGTCTGTTTTGTACCATTCACCAAATTCAATTTTAGTGTCACCGTCGTTTACGTCATCAGCTACTGGAGCTTCATCGTAATCACCACAACCTACATAAGCATCACAGCGTAAAAAGCTATCATCGCCTTCAGCAGATGTTTTTACTGTAATATATACAGGACCAATAAAGTCACTTTCTAAATAGATGCTGTAACGACCGCTTTCATCGGTAACTACGTCAGGGTTTGAAGCTTGCTTACTTGCTTCTACAGCTGCATCAGCAGCATCTTGAGATAAGCCTTCTTCTGAAAATGTTTCAGCTTCTGCTGAAGCCGCAGAGCGAAAAGCAACAGGAACACTTTGGCCTGAGTCATCTAAAGTAGTAACTGAAACAACTGCACCTTTCATTGCGCCTTTAACTGCTTTACCGGTAACTTCAACACTAAATTGAGCTTCTCCAGTTGCTGAGAAAGATTCAACAGGTGGCACATAGGTGTTTCTATCGTTATCAGTACCACATGCTGTTAAGCCTAAAGTAAGTGCAACTGAAGCTGCAATAGGTGTAAATTTGATCATACGCTTTGCCATTTATTTCTCCTTGATAGCCTGGAATGAGTATCAAAATTAGTTTAGTTGATAATGATATGCATACGCTTTATGTTTACAAAAACAATAAACAAGCACACATTCATAACCTTTGTTACTAGAACTTTAAAAATACCATTAAGCTATGTGGTTTTGCTACATATTTATACATTTTAAGTAAGTATTTTTGATTTAACTGGTACATAACTTCTTTATCAGCACCTTTAGGATTCAAATACCTATGGGAACTCATAAAGAACCTACGTCCATTTAAACAATATATTCATTTTATTAAACGAATATTACATTTAATTTAGTTTGTTAATAATATTCTTCAAGTAAATGCGGCAGATACACGAAAAAAAATGACACTTTAGCTTTTATTAGTAATAAAGAATTGGTTTTAGAGGATTTATGGATGGTGTAATATAAACAGTCCGTTTATATTTACTATAATTACGGCTAAACAAGGCACTTTATAATTGTACTTATATCTAACGATTTAGCTGCTAGATATAAGTAACCTAAGTTTAAAATGCAGTTACTCGGGAACTCTTACAACCCCTTCCATCAGTACACGAGCACTTCGGCTCATACTTGCTTTGGTAACTTGCCAGTCGCTCTTTATATTTTTAGCTTCGGCTCCTACTTTTAACGTGCCCGAGGGGTGACCAAAGTTAACTTCATTTAATGCACCGCCACCAGCAGCTATATTTACAAGCGTACCTTCTATGGCTGCGGCAGTACCAATAGCAACTGCGGCTGTACCCATCATGGCATGGTGAAGCTTGCCCATCGACATAGCGCGTACTAATAAGTTAATACTGTTTGCACTAATATGCTTATTACTCGACGAAGTGTAGTCTAAAGGCCCTGCAACAAATGCCACTTTAGGTGTATGTTGGCGCGCTTGTGCTTCGTCAATATTAGTAATTAACCCCATTTTTACTGCGCCATAGGCACGAATAGTTTCAAGCTTTTCAAGCGCGGCAACATCATTATTTATGTCATCTTGTAGCTCAGTGCCGGTATAGCCAATATCACTTGCATTAATAAATACAGTAGGAATACCTGCGTTGATCATGGAGGCTTTTAAAGTGCCAACGCCCGGTACTTCTAATTCATCCACTACGTTACCTGTTGGAAATAACGCGCCATCACCGTCTGCGGGGTCTAAAAATTCAAGCTTTACCTCGGCGGCAGCAAAGGTAACACCGTCGAGCTCAAAATCACCGGTTTCTTGTACTTCACCATTGGTCATAGGCACATGAACTAAAATACTTTTTTTAATATTAGCTTGCCACACACGCACAATAGCAACGCCGTTTTCGGGCACTCTATTTTTATCAACTAAGCCATTCGTTATTGCAAATGCGCCTACAGCCGAAGTTAAATTACCGCAGTTACCGCTCCAATCTACAAACGGCTTATCAATGGCAACTTGCCCAAATAAATAATCAACATCGTAGTTAGGTTGCTCACTTTTACTTAAAATAACTGTTTTACTAGTACTTGAGGTAGCACCGCCCATTCCATCGGTTTGTTTGCCGTATGGGTCGGGGCTGCCTATAACACGTAGTAATAAATTATCGCGCTCCTCACCTGCCACTTGGGCAGGTTTTGGTAAATCGGTTAATTTAAAAAACACGCCTTTACTGGTGCCGCCACGCATGTAAGTTGCTGGTACTTTAATTTGTGGTTTAAACATAATGCACGCCCCTTATGCTGATTGCGTTGCTTCTAAAAAGTCTTGTGCAAAACGCTGTAATACACCACCAGCAGCATAAATAGAAAGCTCCTCTTGCGTATCAAGTCGGCACTTCATAGGTACCGTTAGTACCTCACCATTTTTACGCGTAATCACCAAATCAATGGTCGCGCCAGGTGTTGGATCGCCTTTTACATCAAAGCTTTCGCTGCCATCAATGTTAAGCGTTTTGCGGGTAGTACCTGGTTTAAATTCAAGCGGTAAAACACCCATACCAATTAAGTTAGTACGGTGTATGCGCTCAAAGCCTTCTGCGGCTATCACTTCAACGCCTGCAAGCCTTACACCTTTTGCAGCCCAATCGCGAGATGAGCCTTGGCCATAATCGGCACCCGCTACAATTATTAGCGGCTGTTTACGCTGCATATAAGCTTCAATTGCTTCCCACATACGGGTATTAGTGCCTTGAGGCTCTAAACGCGCGTATGAACCCTGTTTAACTTCGCCGTTTTCATCAAGCACCATTTCGTTTAACAATTTAGGGTTCGCAAACGTGGCACGCTGCGCTGTTAAGTGATCGCCTCGGTGTGTTGCGTACGAGTTAAAGTCCTCTTCTGGGACATTCATTTTAGTTAAGTATTCACCTGCGGCACTGCTTGCCATAATTGCGTTTGATGGCGATAAATGATCCGTTGTAATGTTATCGCCAAGTACAGCAAGAGCGCGCATGCCGATCATGGTGCGCTCACCTGCAAGTGCGCCTTCCCAGTATGGCGGGCGGCGAATATACGTACTTTGCTCGCGCCACTCATAAAGTGGGTCATTGTCCTCACCGTAATCTACGGTTAAATTAAACATAGGCTCGTATACTTTTTTAAATTGCTCTGGCTTGACGCTTTGTTTTATTACTTCGTCTATTTCTTCATCACTTGGCCATAAATCTTTTAGCGTTATATCGTTGCCGTTTTGATCTTGACCTAAACTATCTTTTTCAATATCAAAACGAATAGTACCGGCAATAGCATAAGCCACAACTAATGGCGGTGATGCTAAAAACGCTTGCTTAGCATAGGGGTGAATACGCCCATCAAAGTTACGATTGCCCGAAAGTACCGCTGTTGCGTATAAATCGCGATCTATTACTTCTTTTTGAATAACAGGGTCTAATGCGCCGCTCATGCCGTTACAGGTAGTACAGGCAAAACCCACAATACCAAAACCGAGCTTTTCAAGCTCTGGGAGTAAGTTTGCCTCTTCAAGATAAGATTGCACCGCTTTAGATCCAGGCGCTAGAGAGGTTTTAACCCACGGTTTACGCATTAAGCCTTTGGCATTTGCGTTACGCGCAATAAGCCCTGCTGCAATCACGTTTCGTGGGTTACTGGTGTTAGTACAACTGGTAATAGCGGCAATAATGCACGCGCCATCTGGCATTAAGCCTTCCTCGTTTTCAACCTTGCCTGATATACCTTCTTTTGCTAAATCGCTCGTTGATACACGGCGATGCGGATTTGAAGGCCCAGCAATATTGCGTCCAACGCTTGATAAATCAAAGGTCAAAACACGCTCATACTTTGCGGTTTTTAAACTATCGCTCCAAAGGCCTGTCGTTTTAGCGTAGTTTTCTACAAGCGCTATTTGCTCTTCATCACGCCCTGTTAAACGCAAATAATCTATTGTTTTATCGTCTATATAAAACATTGCCGCAGTTGCACCAAATTCTGGCGTCATGTTTGAAATAGTTGCCCTATCGCCAAGGGTGAGTGCATCGGCGCCTTCACCGTAAAATTCTAAATAGGTCGAAACCACACGCTGAGCGCGTAAAAACTCGGTAATAGCCAGCACTATGTCGGTGGCAGTAATGCCAGGCTGCCGAGTGCCCGTAAGCTCAACACCGACAATGTCAGGCAGGCGCATGTAAGAGGCGCGGCCAAGCATTACGCTTTCAGCCTCAAGCCCACCAACACCGACAGCAATTACGCCAAGTGCATCAACATGCGGAGTGTGGCTGTCGGTACCTACTAATGTATCGGGGAATGCTATGCCATCGCGGTTTTGAATAACAGGCGACATTTTTTCAAGGTTAATTTGATGCATAATGCCGTTACCAGGCGGAATAACATCAATATTTTTAAAGGCGGTTTTAGTCCAGTTTATAAAATGAAAACGGTCATCGTTGCGTCTATCTTCTATTGCACGGTTTTTTTCAAATGCGTCGGGCTCAAAGCCTGCGTGCTCAACCGCTAATGAGTGATCAACAATTAGCTGTGTTGGTACTACCGGATTCACTTTTGCCGGATCCCCGCCTTTTGCAGCAATGGCGTCGCGCAGGCCTGCTAAATCAACCAAGGCAGTTTGGCCTAAAATATCGTGACACACTACGCGCGCCGGATACCACGGAAAATCTAAATCTTGTTTTCGCTCAATAAGCTGATCAAGCGCATCGGTTAGCATAGCAGGCTCACAGCGGCGCACTAAGTTTTCGGCAAGTACACGCGATGTGTAAGGCAATGTGGCATAAGCGCCTGGCTTTATTGCATCTACTGCAGCTTGCGTGTCGTAGTAATCTACATTTGAGCCAGGCAAGGGTTTTCGGTATTGGGTGTTATTAATTATGGTCATAATACATGTTCGCTAATAGGTGACGGGAAATAAAAAGGCAAAAAGGTGAGCGTGTTGCTCACCCTATACCAATCCGATTAATTAATAATTATTACGGATTGGTATTATGTGTAACTAATCAGCCTCTTGATTCAATTGGCGTGTAACTGCGTGCGTCTGGCCCTGTGTAATCGGCACTTGGGCGAATAATACGGTTATTAGCACGCTGCTCTTTAACATGTGCAGTCCAGCCTGTAACTCGGCTCATAACAAATATTGGCGTAAACAATTTGGTTGGAATATCCATAAAGTGATATGCCGATGCATGGAAAAAATCGGCATTACAAAACAGTTTTTTCTCGCGCCACATAACCTCTTCACATCTAACCGACACTGGGTAAAGCACATCATCGCCCACCTCAGCCGCTAGTTTTTCAGAGAACTTTTTAATAATTACGTTACGCGGGTCTGATTCGCGGTAAATTGCATGGCCAAAGCCCATTATTTTATCTTTACGCTCTAACATGCCCATAACTTCTTGCTCGGCATGCTCTGCACTTGTAAAGTTTTGAATCATATCCATAGCGGCTTCGTTTGCACCACCATGAAGTGGCCCGCGTAGCGTGCCAATTGCACCGGTTACACAAGAATGAATATCAGAAAGCGTTGATGCACACACGCGCCCTGTAAAGGTAGAGGCATTAAACTCATGCTCCGCGTATAAAATTAGTGACACATTCATTACTTGA
Organism: Pseudoalteromonas sp. S3178; assembly: GCF_005886985.1. Taxonomy (NCBI): domain Bacteria; kingdom Pseudomonadati; phylum Pseudomonadota; class Gammaproteobacteria; order Alteromonadales; family Pseudoalteromonadaceae; genus Pseudoalteromonas; species Pseudoalteromonas sp. S3178. The sequence goes on from NZ_PNCW01000014.1 coordinate 49,749, forward strand.
GCAAATAACTCACTGGGTACTTTGTCGTGTAATAAATTTAAAAAGTGCGCGCCTACTGAGTCGTTATCAGTTTGTGTTTCAATGCGAACGCCATCGTGTGTAAAGCGGTACCAATAACAAATAATGCTTGGGAACACTGCAACCATACGGTCAATCGCATCGTTTGCTTGGCTAAAATCAAGTTCCATTTCTAGGTTACCCAGCATAGAGCAACCGGTACGCATAACATCCATTGGGTGCGCGTCTTTAGGAATATTTTCAAGCACGGTTTTTAGTGCATCTGGCAGGCCACGTAAGCTTTTTAATTTAGCTTTATATTCAGCCAATTCACTGGCTGTGGGTAGCTCGCCGCGCGAAAGTAAAAAAGACACTTCTTCAAACTGCGCTTTTTCGGCAAGTTCGCTAATATCGTAACCACAATACGTTAAACCAGAGCCTGTTTGCCCTACTGTACATAATGCTGTTTGCCCTGCTACTTGGCCGCGTAAGCCTGCACCGCCTAATGCTTTATCTACCATGATCTTCTCCTATCTTAAATTTGTGTGTGATTTTAATAGTTATTATTTGTCAGATTTTGATGAAAAAAGGTTATCAAGTGTGTTTTCGTATGTGTGATAATCTAAAAAATCGTATAACTCGGCGCGTGTTTGCATATTCTCAATTTGGCTTTGCTGAGAACCTTCATTTAAAATCGCAGAGTACACATTAAGTGCGGCTTTATTCATAGCTCTAAACGCACTTAGCGGGTAAAGCACCATTTCAACACCTACCTCGCTTAACTGCTCTTTAGTGTAAATAGGCGTTTGGCCAAACTCTGTAATGTTAGCTAAAATTGGTACATTAATCGCTTTCGAAAATGCTTGGTAATCAGCAAGGTCGTGTACTGCTTCTGCAAAAATAGCATCAGCGCCCGCTTCAACACATGCTGCTGCGCGGTCAATCGCGGCACTTAAGCCTTCTTTTTGAAACGCATCGGTGCGGGCCATTATGTAAAAGTCGCTATCGGTTTTAGCATCAACCGCCGCTTTGATGCGGTCAACCATTTCACCTTGGCTTACAATTTCTTTATTAGGGCGATGACCACAACGCTTTTGCGCTACTTGGTCTTCAATATGAAAACCCGCCGCGCCTGCTTTGGACATTTCTTTAACGGTACGAGCAATATTAAACGCGCCACCCCACCCTGTATCAGCATCTACAAGTAGTGGTAAATCGCTTGCACCGGTTATACGGCGAATATCTTCAAGTACGTTATCAAGGCTAGTCATACCTAAATCAGGCATACCAAAAGAGGCATTAGCCACACCTGCACCAGAGAGGTAAATTGCTTGGTGGCCCATTTTTTCTGCCATCATAGCTGTGTACGCATTAATAGTACCCACTACCTGCAATGGACGGTTATTAGCAATAGCCTGTTTAAATTTTAATCCTGCTGACATTACTTTCTCCTCACTTTGAACGGTTGCTACATGGAGTAACTTATAGTTTTAATCTTAAATTGTGACTGTTTTACTGCTCTGTTAGTTTTTAGTTTTTAGCTTTTAGCTTTTAG
>NZ_PNCW01000140.1:0-736 GCF_005886985.1 Pseudoalteromonas sp. S3178
GAGTAAAGCTTTGTTTTGTGGCCTCTACAATTAAGTGGGTCCAGTCGGCTTCGGTGTTAGCTTTGTGTTTTAGTTTATTAACCGCACCAATTATTTGCAGTGAATGCACCCCTTGTGTAGGTGCCGGTAAGTTATAGCAATTAATACCCGATAAATTAGCACTAAGTGGGGTCACTACATCTGCTTTTGTATTTGCAATGTCGGCTGGGGTAATAATACTGCCGGCTTTGGCTAAATCGCTGGCAAACGAGTCGGCAAGTTCACCTTCATAAAAAGCGTTTAAGCCGTGCTTTGCCAAATGCTCAAAGGTATTGGCAAGTTTTGGGTTTTTAAAGTGTTGCCCTGCTTGTAAAGGTTTACCGTTGGGGATGTATAGCGCTTTAAAGGCATCGTTAGTATTGGCAACACTTGCCAGTTTTTCGCAGCCCGCTTGCAGGCTTTTTGTAACAGTAAAACCTTCGCGCGCTAGCTTAATAGCAGGCGCTAAAATAGTACTTAGTGGCAGGGCTGCGTGCTCATCTACCTCAAGTGCTTTTTGCCAGCCACGAAGCGTAGCCGCTTGAGTCAATGCGCTTAAACCGCCTCGCTCTGGTATGTGTTGCTCATTACTGTAGGCACTTATGTCGCTTGGTGCGCGCCCGCATGCATCAATTGCGGTGGGTGTGCTTTGGTTTGGGTTATCAATAAGCCAAAAGCTGTCGCCACCAATCGAGTTCATATGTGGGTAAACCACGCT
>NZ_PNCW01000141.1:0-664 GCF_005886985.1 Pseudoalteromonas sp. S3178
TACTTTTATGGAGTCAGATCAGTCAGCGGTCAGCGGTCAGCGGTCAGCGGTCAGCGGTCAGCGGTCGATTTTAGTCTAGCAATTAAGCCCGTCAACATTTTTGATAGCGCCACAGTTTCATCTAACCAAACTGTACCTACAGGCTGTTTGATATAACCTATATCTATTCCAATATAAATTTGGGTCCGGGCTTCTGCAAGTGATGATCGAGCAATATCTAAAAACCTTACTTTTTCTTTATTACTTTCCCTAGTCATACCCTCTGCAATGTTGCTCGGTACAGATAACCCAGAACGAGTTAGTTGATCCCTAAATCCAAAATCCTTTATATAGGCAGTCTCTTTGTAAATTTGCGCACTTAATCGCGCTGAGCGTTTCCAGACATCCAAACTTTCGAAGTTCATAATTTAAGCCATTAGCTATAAGCTTTGCTTATACTAGACCTCATTTCGAAAAAGTAAAAGGCTATAAGCATATACTAACTAGCTTACCTACAAAGCCCTACGACAGATAGCTGACAACTAATAGCTAATAACTGATAGCTTATAGCTGATAACTAATAACTGACATCTAAAAACTAACTTCTAATAACTGACAGCTGACAGCTGACAGCTAATAACTAATAACTAATAACTAATAACTAATTGATCTGACTCCATAAAAG
>NZ_PNCW01000142.1:0-501 GCF_005886985.1 Pseudoalteromonas sp. S3178
ACCCCAAGGTAAGTGTGGCTCAAATGGTCAGAATAGGATCTCCGCGTAGCGGCTTAGTTCAACAACTTTATCAGAGGACACTTTCCTCTTTTTATGAGCAATGTATGTCCTCTTAATTATTTTTAATATTAATAACAAATATTGTAAGACATTGCGAGTATTAAACTTTAAGTCGGGCTGTTCTTTTAATAATATGCAGAAAAGAGGAAAGCATCCTCATTTTTTGACTTAGGAGGAAAAATGCCGTCGCTTTAATAAATGCAGCAATTAAATATTTTAAATGACAACCAAACCCGATTTTAAATCATTTAATATTCGCTAAAAACGGTGGCGATAACGTAAGTAACCGCCTTAAGTACACTTGTTTGTGTAAGCTTATTATAAAAGGTGATTTTTGGCTGGTGGAGGCTATAGAACGAGGTGATGAATTATTTACTAAACGCGCCTTCCTTCATTTTAAACAGGGCAGACACGATGTTTATACCAATCGACTTAAATATT
>NZ_PNCW01000143.1:0-1611 GCF_005886985.1 Pseudoalteromonas sp. S3178
TCTTACATGGATGTAAGCCAGTAGAATAACGCAGGAGCAGTTATCGAGCCCGCTGGGTTACAAATCTCTCGCCGCAATAAAATCGCCCCTAGATTGAACAAATTTAATCCACAAAGATCAACACGCCCTGCTTATGTATGGGTAATACACATACATACGAACGCGCATTATACCTAAGCCACTTTATAAAGGCGAATAACGCACTTTGTTCATTCGCAATTTATAACCGCAAAGGTATACTGAGCTAATACCGTGTTTAATAACGTTTTGTGAGTAAAGCAGTATGGATAAACAATGGCAAAGCCGAATAATAGAGCAATATAAACACCGCCCAAACGATAACCGCTCACCCTGGCAGGTAGATCGTTCTCGTATTATTCATGCAGCAGCATTTAGGCGCTTACAAGCTAAAACTCAAATTATGGGGATTGGCCTTAACGATTTTTACCGTACACGTTTAACGCACTCTTTAGAGGTATCGCAAATTGGCACCGGCATACTGCGCCATTTAAGGACTCAGCACAGTGATTTTGAGCACTTTCCTTCAACAGGGCTACTTGAAACCTTATGCCTAGCGCACGATATTGGCCACCCGCCCTTTGGCCACGGCGGCGAAATAGCGCTGAATTACATGATGCGAGATCACGGTGGTTTTGAAGGCAACGCGCAAACCTTACGTATTGTTGCAAAGCTTGAGCCCTATTCGAACGGCCATGGCATGAACTTAACACGCCGTACTTTACTGGGCTTTATCAAATACCCTGCATTTATAAACGAGTTATGGCACACCATTCCAGAGGTAAATAACGCACGCTCATTTATTAAAGCTGATGATTGGCGACCCGCAAAAGGACTGTATAACGATGATTGCGCTATATTTAACTGGATCATAGAGCCCCTTAGTCAAAGCGATAAACAGCTTTTAAGTAACAATGCACCTATAGATAAATACCGCGCCAAAACAACGTATAAATCACTCGACAGTGCCATAATGGAACATGCCGACGATATAGCCTACGCAGTGCACGACCTAGAAGATGCAATAGCCACGCAAGTACTTACATTAGATGATTGGCAAACCCATGCTCTGCCTCATTTAAAAGCGCTTAATTATGAGTGGTTAAACTCCATGCTTGAATCTCTCACGCAGCGTTTATTTTCAAAAAATGATTATGAACGAAAAGATGCCATAGGAGAGCTGGTTAATACCTTTATTATTCATATACATTTAGATATTCAAAACGATGCGTTTGAATGCCCTATTTTAAAGTACACCGCAAAGTTAGACGCGCAGTACGAGCACGTACTACAAATACTCAAGCATTTTGTATTTCAACGCTTAATACGCGACCCCGAGATGCAGCAAATAGAGTTTAAAGGTCAAAATTTACTAATAGAGTTATTTACAGCGTTTGCAAGCGACCCGCTGCGTTTATTACCCGAAACAACTCAAGCACTTTACGTAGACGCTGAAAAACAAAATCAAGGGATGCGAATAATTTGCGACTACCTAAGCGGCATGAGCGACGAATACGCTTATAAAACCTATCAGCGTTTGTTCTCACCCGTACAGTAGTGCCAATGTGCAAAAATACTTAATTAAGCGAATTG
>NZ_PNCW01000144.1:0-745 GCF_005886985.1 Pseudoalteromonas sp. S3178
TGATGCCCCAGCTGATTTAGCGCAAGGTGAATACACGGTCACCGCCGAGGTAGATGACGGCCTAGGGAATATTGGTAGCGCGAGCGAAACCGGTATTATTGACACCACCATGCCAGCGATTGAAGTTGATACGCTGAGCGTAACAAACGACACCACACCAACCATCACCGGCACCGCGAATGCACCGCAAGGCAGCACCGTAACGGTTGAAATCACCGATAGCAATAACGTCACTCATACGGTTACAACGACCTTAGGAGCTAATGGCACCTGGAGTGTGGCCGCCTCACAAGTACTTGCTGAAGGCAGTTATACAGTAAGTGCAAGCGTAAGCGATGCAGCAGGTAACGCCGCGACTGCCACAGGCGCAGGAGAAGTAGATACCATTGCACCAACGCTTGAGCTAACCAACCCAGGTTCAAGTAACGACGTCACCCCAACCTTAAGTGGCACCAGTGATGCGGTTGAAGGCACCGTGATCACCTTTACTGTTACAGATGATTTAGGAGTCGAGCAAACGTTTACCACCACAGTGGATGCTGATGGCAACTTCTCAGTGGAAGTACCGACTGCATTGGCAGAAGGCCCTTACAGCATCGAGGCAAATATTAGCGATGCAGCGGGCAACAGCAACGATATTACCTCCAGCGGTAACATCGATACCACCGCGCCAAGTGTGAGTGTGGATGCGCCAATACTCACTAACGACAGCACCCCAACGGTTACAGGCACCAGTGATGCACCA
>NZ_PNCW01000145.1:0-235 GCF_005886985.1 Pseudoalteromonas sp. S3178
CACACTAAAAAAAGCAACAAAGCAAAGTGAAGCGGTACCAGACACCACAGAAAAATGGCTGGCACTCGTAGAAACGACCTTATTTGAACTACAAGAGCTTGCCCATATGGAAAAAGCTTATATGCAAAAATCAAGAACGATGAATAACCTAATTGAGTTGGTGTACTCCAGTGCCCCAAGCATGGACTAGCAACTAAAGGTTATTGCTGTTGAGTTTTGCATTGACAAGAGTGCT
>NZ_PNCW01000146.1:0-242 GCF_005886985.1 Pseudoalteromonas sp. S3178
TAACTAACCTTGTTTACGATATATACGAAAACCCAACTTTAATAGAAGAGCATCAAGTGCTTATAATGCCCTTGTTGAGCGATTTAGTTGCTAGCGCACCAGCTGGGTTTGAGGGTATGGCGACGATGATTAATACCCATATTTCTAATGGGTTTAAATTCAAGAACCCTAAAATACAAAAATTTGAACTTGAGTCAGGGCTTTTAAAACTTAAAACGTATTTTCAAAAAATAAACCTTTAA
>NZ_PNCW01000147.1:0-206 GCF_005886985.1 Pseudoalteromonas sp. S3178
GGAACTCTGCATATCTCGTGAAGCACGAGAAAAGGAGCGTCGTCACCTATTTCAATCGATTGGACAATAATATGTTTCCACTCACTTTCTTGATGGTAAGGGAACTTGCAGTCAATGCTGTAATAAAATTCTTCGTAGGTCATTTCAATACCATACTTTCCTTGAATGCTTAACGCCCGCTCAATGGGTGGATTAAGCTTGGCTAA
>NZ_PNCW01000148.1:0-716 GCF_005886985.1 Pseudoalteromonas sp. S3178
TGGGTTTATTATCCATACAAGGCAATTAACTTCGCGCCTGCGGCGCCGGACGCTCGTACCTCGCGCCGGTTATTGCGGCGTTAAGTTGCTCTGAGGATTCACGTGAAATTTCTACCCATAATAATGTTGTTTGTTTCCAGTGTAACTTTGGCAGATGAAGATCCATGTGAAAGAACCGATTACCCTGTAACAACAGTTAAAGAGTTTAAAACATTAGTGGATAACAATTTTCCCTCTGTATATAGGCAAGACGACAATTCGAAAGTTACAGTCTCAGTATTAAAGCTTAAAAGCATCATTGAAAAAGAGATGCGGAGCCATCGTCCTTATTTAAAAAAGGCAAAAGAGCATCTTTTATCATCTCTACAGAAGTTACCTCTAACAGAGAGTATAAACGAGAAAGAACTATGGCTTAATGCAAGCAATATGAATAGTGAAGAGCAACAAGTTGCAACTCATGTTATGGCTGGCATTCAGGAGGCTTTTGTTATTGCGTTATTTACTGAGTCAGCTTTTGTTGAAGTAAATAGTCAACCTATCAAAAAGCTGCAAGTAAGATTCTTGGAGGGGGTAGATGAAACAATCACTACCCATGAACATAATAAGGTAAAAAATATTCGCTTTGAAAGTGATAATACATTAGTTTTTCAAAAGTGTTGGCTCGCAAAGTAGCAACTTAACAAGTCGTTAAAGCAGGACAAATAACAGTTGGCTTT
>NZ_PNCW01000149.1:0-271 GCF_005886985.1 Pseudoalteromonas sp. S3178
AAAAAGCGCCGGCTAAAAAAACTAAAACGAAAACTGCTGCGCCTGTTAAAGCACAGAAAAAAGCACCGTTCTCTGTTGTTACCGAAAATGAAGAAGGTTACACAGCTGAAGAGCTTTGGATTGTAATTTTAGCTCGTAAAGATCATGACTGTCGCTTACCGCGCGGTGTTGTTTAAACAACATTTGTGATTTTAAAGAAACCGCGTTAAGCGGTTTTTTTATGTCTGTTATTTATTAATTGAGCATGCAATACTAATCCGCAATAATACTT
>NZ_PNCW01000015.1:0-28768 GCF_005886985.1 Pseudoalteromonas sp. S3178
GGTATAACCTTTAAACATAAAGGTTATTTTATTTATATTACTTTGAATTCGTTCCACTGACTGGATTACCACTACTCTCCTATGTACCGGTTGTTAAAGACAAGGTAGTGCTTTTTCTTTGGATTTATTATTACTTTGAAGTGGTACGACTGAGTGGATTAGAACTACTGACCTTTGGACAGGGTGATCAAGAGTAGGTAGTGCTTTTTCTTTGGATTTATTATTGCTTTGAAGTGGTACGACTGAGTGGATTAGAACTACTGACCTTTGGACCGGGTGATCAAGAGTAGGTAGTGCTTTTTCTTTGGATTTATTATTACTTTGAAGTGGTACGACTGAGTGGATTCGAACCACCGACCCCTACCATGTCAAGGTAGTGCTCTAACCAACTGAGCTACAGTCGTACAATTTTATGAAGTGCTAAGATTGTACTTTTATGTATTTACTTAAATTTTGGTACGACTGAGTGGATTCGAACTACTGACCTTTGGACCGGGTGATCAAGAGTAGGTAGTGCTTTTCCTTCAGATGTACTTTTATGTATTTACTTAAATTTTGGTACGACTGAGTGGATTCGAGCTACTGACTTTTGGACCGGGTGATCAAGAGTAGGTAGTGCTTTTTCCTTCAGTGATACTTTTTCTTAAATTTTGGTACGACTGAGTGGATTCGAACCACCGACCCCTACCATGTCAAGGTAGTGCTCTAACCAACTGAGCTACAGTCGTATTACTTTATTTAAGTAGGTGTTAATTGCTTAACAACGGCGGCTAATATATAGCGTGGCGGTTGGTGAATCAAGCAAGTTTGTTATTTTTAAGTTTATTTGTCGTTTTTTTATTCATATTGGGCTTATTTCACACGTTTTATAAAAACCTTGCCACCAAATTACATGATTTTTAGCAGAGCTTTTTAGTAAGTTCAGTAAGTTAGTGCTTGATTGAGTTTTTATTAAGTTATTAATGGGCTCGCTTGTAATGCTTTGTTTAAACCACAGCTTTTTGTAAAGTGGTTGTAGCTCTTCTAAATAACCTGTGAGTTGTGCTTGATAAGGTTGAATATCTTTTAAATAAAACTTTTGAAATACATTACTTATTATTTTGGCTTTTTTATTGTTTTTGCCCACAGGGCAAAGGTCATTTAAGTTTAGTGTTTTTACAAACTTTGTAGCACTGTTATTTAACACCACTTGCGTGCGAGCTGATTGAATGAGCGCTTGATTAAATTGATACTTGTTTAACTGCTCAAGAGCACTAAAGATAGCATTCGCGTTAATACTATCAAACTCTTGGCTTCTTATTTGTTGTTTTATGGCAACCAGCTGTTTAAGGGCATGTAAAGTATCGCTGTAACCTGCAGGCTCTTTACTTAGCTCGGTTGATGTTAATTGCCATGTTTGGTTAAGCTCTCGTTCTTTAAAAAGCATGTTATTAAAATAGTGCATTAGATGCGTTTGTTTATAGGTTTTAGCTTTTTGTATTTTACTAAAAATGGGGCTATTTTTATCAAGCGAGTTTAAGCAAATCTGTGCGCTTTGTATAAAATTTATCTGATACTTAAATTGACCAGCAGGACTGGCCGTTTTACCTAATTGGTTATTGTGCTCACTGATTAGTACGTTTAATTTACAGTGGCTAATACCTGCAAGTTCAACAATACCTAAAGTAATATTATTTTTTTCAAGTGGTGCAGGGGGTAATAACGACAGTTGCTTAAGTGGGGTAGGCTCAACAGCAGCCACATCAAGTGTACTGCTTAAGCGTTCAACATAGGTTTTATTAGTATCACTTGGGGCTTTAATACAGCCAACCAGCAAAAAGCCACACAGTATTAGTAAAGTAACTAATGCTGTGTCGTTTGAAAGTTTGCTAGCTTTTATTGAGTGTTTCATAATTACTAAACTCATACTTAAGGCGTTTATGCACTGTGAGCATTAAGAATATAGCCGCAACACTTAGGCCAACTATTATTCCTACCCAAAAGCCATGAGGCCCCATGGCTGGTACGATTATATCTGTTCTTGCCAATACGAAACCTAAGCAAAAGCCGATTAACCAATATGATATAAACGTAATGTACGATATTGGTGTGGTGTATTTTAAGCCTCTTAAAATGCCATTGGCCGCAACTTGTAGCGCATCAGGCAATTGATATATACACGCCAATATCATGATTGATGAGGCCAATGCTAACACCGCAGGGCTGTCGCTATACAGTTGGCTTATATAGTCTCTGCCTGTAAATGTAATGAGCGCCAAAAATAATGCAATAGCAATAGCTAAAATATAGCTGGTAGAAACCGCTACTTTTAATTGCGTCATATTATTTTGACCAAACAAATTACCAATACGAATACTAATAGCGATTGATAGGCTCAAGGGCATCATGAAAAGTAATGTAGTCACACTTGCAGCTATTTGATGCCCTGATACCGCAACGGCACCTAAATGAGCAATAAACAAAGGAATACATGCAAATAAAGTTACCTCAAAAAAAGTGGCTAACGATATAGGTATACCAAGCTTTGTTATAATACCAATAGTACTAAAGTTAGGTTTTTCAAATGATGAAAGCAGCCCTTTAGCATCTATTTTTTTACTCATTTGGCAATAGGTAACTTGAGCTATGGTCATAATAGTTAAAACGATAGCGGTAGCAATACCGCACCCCGCACCGCCGTAGGCAGGTAAACCAAATAAGCCATTTATAAATATGTAATTAACCGGAATATTTACAGCCAGCCCTAGCAGGCTGATATAAAAAGCGGGCTTGGTCATACCCATGCCTTCGGTTACGTTTCTGTATACTGTAAATATTAAAAAGCCAAATACTCCCCATTTTACAAAGTGAATGTAATCGTAAGCTAAATTAGCAATCGCTGGGCTGGTATCGAGTTTAAAAATAATAGTGTCGGCTAAATAGCTTATTGCAAAGCCGGTAAAACTTAAAATAGCGGTTAAATAAAGCGCTTGTTGAAAATAGTGGCTAATGCCTTTTCTGTCATCCGCACCTGAAAACTGCGCAATAATACCGGTAAGGGCTAATAAAATCCCTTGTAAAGCCAGTAATAAAGGGTTCCAAATACCCGTAGCAATAGAAAGCGCGGCCAAGTCGGTTGGGCTTACTTGTCCGGCCATAATGGTGTCGACCACCGACATTAAAATAAGTGTTACTTGCGCTAAAAAAACAGGTAAAGCAAGGGAAAGTAAACGCTTAGCTTCCCAATTACAAAAGGTCATAAAAACAGCTATTAAATAAAACAGGGCGCAATTGTAATCTATTGTGTTTCAAATAAAAATCACAGTAGTGAATGATTTTGCGAGTTGATACGTTAAACTAACACTTTGTAATAATTTAAAGTGATTTTATGTTTACAGGAATTGTGCAAACACAAGCGACCGTTGTATCTAAAGTGCTAAGTGAAGGCGTTATACGCTTAGTTGTTTCGGTAGGTGATGAGTATGTTAAGCACCTTGATTTAGGGGCGAGTATTGCAATTAATGGCTGCTGTTTAACCGTTGTTAAAGTTGAACTAAGTAACCACGATGTAGTGGCGCAAGTTCACTTTGATGTGATTGACGAAACGCTCGCGCTTACAAACTTAGGAGAGTTAGAGCTAGGTAGTTTAGTTAATTATGAGCGCTCTGTAACGTTTGGAACTGAGCTTGGCGGGCATATAGTGTCGGGGCATATTCATTGTGCGGCACAAATAAGCCAAATAATTAAAGTACAAAGTAACTGTAAAATACAGCTTAGTCTACCTAAAAAATGGCAAAAATATGTGATCTACAAAGGGTTTGTAGCTATTAATGGCGCAAGCCTAACTGTTGGTGAGGTAGATGAACACGGTTTTTGGTTACACCTGATCCCCGAAACACTGGCCATTACTAATTTAGGGTCAGCGCAAGTAGGCGATAAGCTAAACATTGAGGTAGATCAGCAAACCTACACCATAATTAATACGGTCGAAAACTACTTACGCCACCAAGGCTAGAATATTTGTTCATTATCGCTATCTATATGTAACTCTAGCTTTTTATTCGCATGGTCAATGTGCATGTTTAAATGGATAGGGTTACAGCAAGCGCTGCACTCTTCAATGTAGTCTTGATCGCCCATACTTGCGTCTATATCTAAATGTATATGGTTGCCGCAATGTGGGCAGGTGATACGTTGTGATAAAAAGTCTTTCATAATCACTCCCGCTATAAATAATAAAGTTAGGTCCAACTTAATCTCTGACAGATGAACGTCTACTTACTCATTAAATATAGCGCTGAAATGCAGCTTATGACACTTATCTTACAGCTTTAAAACGCTTAACTAAGCAGCCTATCGATATGTTGTTTTGCTTCAGTAAGATAGTGCCCTGCAAATATATTAGCGTGGTTTAAAATAGGGTATAACTGGTATATGAATTTGCGTTTTTCGTAGTTTGGAGAAAGTGGGTAGTGCTTGTTATAGGCGTTATAGAAGTCGTTAGGTAATGGCGCAAATAATTCGCTCATTGCCATATCAACCTCACGGTCACCGTAATAGCAAGCAGGATTAAATAAAGTGGGTATATTTTTAATAAAACCCATATTCCCACGCCAAAAATCACCATGTAAAAGAGAGGGCTCTATATGATGATTATGCAGCTGCTCTTTAACTAAATTTATTATGCGCTCAGGTTCAACTAGGTTTATGTTTTTTTCAGCGAGGAGTTGTAATTGCCAGCCAATGCGCTCTTCTGCGTAAAATACATCCCACTTTTTATGCCATCTATTTGGTTGCACAGTAGTGGCTAAATAGTTATCTACATCAAAGCCATACATAGCTTGAGGGTGCTTTTGATGCAGCATTGCAAGGTGCTTTCCCATATCATCCCAGCGCGTATGTGGCTGCTTATCGAGTACGAGCCATTCGAGCACAATAAACGAAAACTCAATGTTAGCACCTGTTACAATACAATCAGGCACCATAAAAATACTGTTTTGTGTAAGAAGTTTAAGGCCTACTGCTTCGCTTTCGAGGCGTTCAAGCTCGCTTTTAAGCGCTATTTTAACTAAATAATTATGAGTACCATTGGTTAAATGAAAGAGTTTATCGGTATTTGTACTTTGCAATTGGCGTTTATAAGTGTGTTTAAAGTCATAATGAATGGCTTGGCTAATGTGCTCGTTTACAGTTTTCCACATAGTTATTGCTCGCCTTTTAAACAGGTCTTTAAACTATGGCAAAAAAGTATTAATTTAACAAACTAATCGTTGTAAAATTAACGATATAAAAAATACTAATGGAGCACTAATGAATAAGAGTTTTATCACTAATTTGCTAGCTGGCGCGTGTGTAGTGGCAGGTTACTTTTTTGACCAAGCAATTGTGTTGTCGGTTGGCTTATTTGCCCTCTCTGGTGCGGTTACAAATTTATTAGCTATTCATATGCTATTTGAAAAAGTCCCTTTTTTATACGGCTCTGGTGTTATAGCGCTAAAGTTTGAGAGCTTTAAAGTAGCAATTCGCGATTTAATATTAACTGAGTTTTTTTCAGAGCAAAAAATCAATAATCTGCTCAATAAAGCACAGCCAAATATCGACTTTGCACCCATTATTAGTAACGTTGATTTAAACCCTGCATTTGACAATTTATTAGAGGTAATAGAGCAGTCTCAGTTTGGCAGCATGTTAGGTATGTTTGGTGGCAAAGCCGCCATTGAGCCAATGCGTGAAAAATTTATAGAAAAAATGCAATTGTCGCTTAGTGAGATTTCTCAAACTGACAACTTTAAAGCACTAGTAAACCAAACACTCTCACAAGGTAATAGCGCACAAAGCTTACACGCTACGGTACTTAAATTAGTGGATGAGCGTTTAGATGAGTTAACACCTAAAATGGTGAAAGAAATTATTCAAACCATGATCCGTGAGCACTTAGGTTGGTTAGTGGTGTGGGGCGGTGTATTTGGTGGCTTATTTGGTTTAATTGCAGCTGTTATATAATAAAACTAAGCCTGATTATAAACAGGCTTAGTTTTGCATTAACGCCATACTATTTTGGCCCTGTAATAATTACTTTTTCAGGGTTAAATGTTTTTGCTATATCTTTAATTGACGTACGGGTACTGGTATCAATATTTAAATAGTTAGCGCTTTTATCTAAATTATATAATGTGACAAAGTCGCCCATTGATAAGTTATTGCATTCAAGCTTTTTGCTTATAACCGCTTTACTAATATATAAATTACGTGATGTTTTACGAAGTACATGCGCTTTATTAGCCGCTACAGCCATACATGCTTGTGTACCAACTGATGAATCAGTAGCTTCAAATTGAACTGCCGAAGCAGGGGTTACTAATAGTGTTGCGCCAACTACCAACGTTGTACATAAACTAGCTTTTAACGTATTCATAATTATTCCTCATTGTTTGTGGTTCAGCTTTATTATTGAGCTATTTAATCTAAAAAGCTGTTAACCAAACGCAACAAGGTGTAAGCATGTATGTGAAAAATACACACTTTACGTAGGTGCTTGAATATATACTTTTTAAAATGTGTTTTTTGACACACTTAAGTAAAATTATTTTATAGCGACCAATTTTATTAATAACATAATCATTCTATCGTATTAAATAGCGCACTCACTGCGTTAAAAATGATTCGTGTAGAATAATTACACATCATAATTTTGCCTTGTTATTGCGCTATTTTCTTAACAAAATAATAGACCACTAATTTAATGCAATTGGTATAACTTATTTTTTCAGCCTGCTATTATCGCCCCCATTATTTGTGATGTTTTATTAGCGCGTATTATATTAGGAGTACCAGTGAGCAAAACGTTAGCAAGCTATTATCAGCAAGCGTATGCATGTGAGCACAAGCATTTTAATCAATGTTTTTATTGTGGCTGCGAAGCAACAGAGCGAGACCATTGCCCGCCGCTGCATATGCTACAAAGCATTATAGATTTGGGCGAAGAAGCCGATTTTGTATCAATTGCAGCATGTTATGAGTGCCATGCACTATTACATAACGAAAGGCTTATGAGCATAGATGAGCGCTTTACTAAGCTTAAAAAAAAGCTCTCAAGCAAGTATGCAAAAGCGCTGCGCGTATACAATATGTGGGAAGAAAACGAACTTGGCGAAATGAGCGACGAATTTGCCCATAGCATTCAAGCGGGTATGAAATTAGGTAAAGAAGCATCAGAGCGCCTAGCGTTTACGGGCTTTAGTTATGCCACAGAAGAAGCGCGCGTAACCGTGCGTGAAAAAACTAAAGAGTTTGATGTAAAAGGCATGATTTTTACTGACTTTAAAGAAGCGTTAAACTACTGCATTAATAGTCTTCAAGTACAAAAAAATGATTTTTATAAAATTTTAGTAGAAGATTACAACGGCGACTTTAACAAAGCGTTAAGCCAATATCGTCATCGTCACGATAAAGTAACCGCAGCGAAAGACGGTAATACTTTAATTAAAGATTTTTCAAAGCAGCATAAGCAAAATTCAGATTTTGTAACACGTACCGTTAAACACTTTATAAGCAAAGATCCGTCACTTACGACTGAAGGTGCGCTTGAAAAGTTGTATAACAATTATATAAAAAAATAATTACAGTCATTTAACTCAATTAATCGCTTTTTTACCTGTTTTTTTAGCTTTATACCTTAGCTTTAGCTAAAGTAGCAAAAAAACAGGAGAACCTAACAACATGCAAAAATTTGCTCCCTCATTGTTAGCAGTTGGTTTAGCTGCTGCGCTTGTTGGTTGCCAAGAAAATGGCCCACAAGATCCAAAAATAACGATTAATAAAAACCCTTACCCAAGTACTTACAAACCAGTAGCTACTAGTAGCACATTAATCACAAACGCGACTGTACTTACCGGTACGGGTGAGCGTTTAGATGAAGCTGATGTTCTAATTGTTGATGGTAAAGTTCAGCAAGTAGGTAAAGACTTATCAGCTAATGCAGATACTACAATTGATGCAATGGGCAAATGGGTAACTCCAGGTATTATAGATGTTCACTCTCATCTAGGCGCCTACCCAAGCCCGTCGGTTGAGTCGCATCAAGATGGTAATGAAATGACGAGCCCGAATACTGCTGAGGTATGGGTAGAGCATTCTGTGTGGCCACAAGACCCTGGCTTTAACCGCGCTCGAGAAGGCGGTATTACCTCATTACAAATTTTACCAGGCTCAGCTAACTTATTTGGTGGCCGAGGCGTTACGCTTAAAAACGTACCAGCGCATACCATGCAAGCAATGAAATTCCCTGATGCGCCAAATGGTTTAAAAATGGCGTGTGGTGAAAACCCTAAACGTGTTTATGGTCGTCAAGGTACATTACCTTCAACCCGTATGGGTAACATGGCAGGTTACCGTATGGCATGGACAGAAGCACAAGAATATAAGCGCGCATGGGACAAATACGACGCTGATTACGAAGCTGGCTTAAATCCAGAGGCACCTGTTCGCGACATTAAGCACGATACTCTTCGAGCTGTACTTGAAGGTGAAGTATTAATTCACAACCATTGTTATAAAGCTGAAGAAATGGCCATGATGATTGACCTTTCTAAAGAATTTAATTACCACGCTGGTACGTTTCACCACGGCGTAGAGGCTTACAAAATTGCCGATCTTTTAGCTGATAACGGTTCGTGTGCTGCACTTTGGCCCGATTGGTGGGGCTTTAAAATGGAAGCGTACGACATGGTTCAAGAAAATGTAGCGATTGTAGATGCGGTTAAAAACTCATGTGCGGTTGTGCACTCTGATTCTGATACAACCATTCAACGCTTAAACCAAGAAGCCGGTAAAGTAATGTACCGTGCAAACGAAAATGGTTTTGATATTTCTGAGCAGCATGCCATTAAATGGATCACGTCTAATGCTGCTAAATCTTTAGGCATTGCAGATAAAACAGGGTCTCTTGAAGCAGGTAAACAAGGTGATGTAGTTATTTGGAATCAAAGCCCATTTAGTGTTTACGCAAAAGCAGAGCAAGTGTTTGTGGATGGTGCAAAAGTTTATGACAGAAACGATAGCGCATTCCAAGCACAAAGTGATTTTATGTTAGGCCAACAATAAGGAGCCCAGAATGAAAAATTTATCACGTTCGTTTTCGCTATCTCTGGTTGCTGCTGGATTATTAGCCTCAGGTGCGGCAAGTGCCCAATCGCTTGCTATTATTAATGCAACACTTCATACCTCATCAGAGCAGGGCGTTTTAGAAAACGCTAGTATAGTAATGGATAACGGAAAAATTACCGCCATTAATCCAACACAAGTGCAAGCAGATAAAGTTATTGATGTAAAAGGTCAAATTGTAACACCTGGCTTTATTGCAAGTATTAACCAGCTTGGCCTTGTTGAAGTGAGTGCTGTTGCAGGTTCTCGCGATGCGGGCGAAGAAAAAGCGGGTATTGATTTTGATGTAAGCCTTGCTTATAACGCGCATTCAAGCTTAATACCTTATGCACGCAAAGGCGGTGTGACGCGCGATGTAATAACTCCTCACGGTGGCGACAGTATTTTTTCGGGCCTTGCGAGTGTTGTTGATTTAAGTGGTAGTTTTGATAGCGACATTCAAAAACAAGCCGCTTTAATTGTTTATTTAGGTGAGCGCAGCAAAGGTTCTCGTGCGTTTACATTGCAAACGCTTATTAATAAGCTTGAAGAGCACCAAACTAAAGCGGCTAAAAAGCCTAAAAAAGATGACGACAGTAAGCCAAGTACCGAAGATAAAGTAATGGCTAAAGTACTTAGCGGCGATATGCCACTTGTAGTAGGTGTATCGCGTGCGGCAGATATTATCGAGCTTCTTAAAGTTAAAAAACAGTTTGGCATTAATTTAGTACTCAATGGTGCACAAGATGCAGTTGTAGTAAAAGAGAAGCTAGCTCAAGCACAAGTGCCAGTAATTATTAGTGCAATGGATAGCTTACCTTCAAGTTTTGATTCACTTCATGCAAGTTTAGATAACGCAGCCGTGCTTGAAAAAGCTGGAGTAAAGGTTATTTTAACGGTAGGCGGGGATGCCAGCCATAATATTTACCAGCTTCGTTTTGATGCCGGTAATGCAGTTTCGTATGGCATGAGCCAACAAGGTGCATTAAACGCTGTTACATCCAATGTAGCCGACGTATTTGGCATAAATGCAGGTAGCCTGGAAGTAGGTAAAGCTGCCGATGTGGTTGTATGGAGTAACGACCCATTTGAGCTAAGCAGCCATGTAAGCAAAATGATTATTAACGGTGAAGAAGTTTCTACACAGTCTCGTCAAGATAAGCTACGTGACCGCTATACTACAGATTCAACAATGCCACGCGCTTATACAAAATAATTAACATAGCTTTAATTATCTAAAATTCAGGTTAATTATTAAAGGCCGCTACTTAAAGTTAAAGTAGCGGCCTTTTTATATAAAATGAAGACATAAAAAAACCGCTTACTTTAAAAGTAAGCGGTTTTTTAATTCAATCTAAAGTTATACTAATTTAGATAAAATTTCGTTAAATGTAGCACTTGGGCGCATTGCTTTAAATGCAGCATCATCATTTGGTTGGAAGTAACCAGATAAGTCTACAGCAGGGCCTTGAGCTTCATTAAGCTCGTTTACGATTTGATCTTTTTGTGTCTCTAAATCGCTAGCAATTTGAGTGAACTGCGCTTTAAGCTCACTGTCTTCGTCTTGTTTTGCAAGCTCTTGGGCCCAGAATAAAGATAAGAAGAAATGAGAACCACGGTTATCAATTTCTTTTACTTTACGTGAAGGCGACTTGTTTTGTGCAAGGAAAGTACCTGTTGCTTTATCTAGTGTATCTGCAAGTACTTGTGCTTTTTTGTTACCAGCAGTCACACTTAAGTGTTCAAGTGATGCAGCAAGTGCTAAAAACTCACCTAAAGAATCCCAACGTAAGTGATTTTCTTTTTCGAATTGCTGAACGTGCTTAGGTGCAGAACCACCCGCGCCAGTTTCAAATAAGCCACCACCGTTCATAAGTGGAACAATTGAAAGCATTTTAGCACTTGTACCCAACTCTAAAATTGGGAATAAATCTGTTAGGTAATCACGTAGTACGTTACCTGTTACAGAAATAGTGTCTTTACCTTCTTTAATACGCGCTAAAGAGAACAGTGTTGCTTCAAGCGGTGCTAAAATTTGAATATCTAGGCCAGCAGTGTCGTGATCTGGTAGGTATTTGTTCACTTTTTTGATTAGTTGTGCATCGTGAGCACGGTTTTCGTCTAACCAAAAAATTGCCGGAACGCCAGTTGCACGTGCACGGTTTACTGCAAGTTTAACCCAGTCTTGGATTGGTGCATCTTTAACCTGACACATTCTCCAAATATCGCCTTGCTCAACAGTGTGCTCAAGTAAAGTAGCGCCATTTGCATCAACAACACGGATAGAACCGTCAGCTTTTGCTTCAAACGTTTTATCGTGCGAACCGTACTCTTCAGCTTTTTGAGCCATAAGGCCAACGTTTGGAACGCTACCCATAGTTGTTGGATCAAACGCGCCGTTTTCTTTACAAAAATCAATAGTAGCTTGGTAAACACCTGAGTAACAACGATCTGGAATTACAAAGCTCGTGTCTTGTAATTTACCATCGTTATTCCACATTTGACCGCTTGAACGGATTGCAGCAGGCATAGACGCATCAATGATCACATCACTTGGTACGTGTAAGTTTGTAATGCCACGGTCAGAATCAACCATAGCAATGGCAGGACGGTTTGCGTAAACAGCTTGAATATCTGCTTCAATTTCTTTGCGCTTAGCGTCGTCTAATGTTTGAATTTTAGAATATACAT
This sequence comes from Pseudoalteromonas sp. S3178, assembly GCF_005886985.1. Lineage (NCBI taxonomy): Bacteria > Pseudomonadati > Pseudomonadota > Gammaproteobacteria > Alteromonadales > Pseudoalteromonadaceae > Pseudoalteromonas > Pseudoalteromonas sp. S3178. Next base: position 11,812 of record NZ_PNCW01000015.1, read on the forward strand.
CGCCTAAACCATTATTTACATCAACACCTAGCTCTTCAAAAAGCTCACCGTGTTTAGCAAATACATCTTTGTAGAATACTTTAACAGCGTGACCAAAAATAATTGGATCAGACACTTTCATCATTGTCGCTTTCATATGAAGCGAGAATAAAACGCCTTTTTCTTTAGCTGCATCAATTTCTGCTGCTAAAAACGCTTGAAGCTTAGAAGCGCTGATGCGTGATGCATCAATAACTTCACCAGCTAAAAGTGGTGTGCTTTGCTTAAGTACAGTTACATCGCCGTTAGTAGCTACATGTTCAATACGAACATCAGTTGCAGTATCTACAGTAACTGATTGCTCAGAACCAAAGAAATCGCCTTCGTTCATGCTTGCAACGTATGACTGTGAATCTTTGCTCCATGCACCCATTGAATGAGGATTGTTACGTGCATATTCTTTAACAGAACCTGGCGCGCGACGATCAGAGTTACCTTCACGTAATACAGGGTTTACTGCACTACCTTTAATTTTATCGTAAGTCGCTTGGATTGCTTTTTCTTCATCGTTTTTAGGCTCTGAAGGGTATTCAGGTAACGCGTAACCTTTAGCTTGTAGCTCTTTGATTACGGCGCGAAGCTGTGGAACAGATGCACTGATATTTGGTAGTTTGATGATGTTAGCTTCTGGTGTTTTTGCTAATTCGCCAAGCTCTGCAAGTGCATCATTAATGCGTTGCTCTGGTGTTAAGTAATCAGGGAAGTTTGCAATTACACGACCTGCTAATGAGATATCGCGAGTTTCAACTTCAACACCTGCCGCATTAGTATAGGCTTGGATAATTGGTAACAACGAGTAAGTTGCTAGTGCCGGAGCTTCGTCCGTTTTTGTATAGATAATTTTTGATGTCATCATCATTCCTAGATAGTAGGCCAAAGGCCTTATTCAACAATGCAAAGGAACTCATTAAGCTTGAGAAGCCGTATCAACTCTCAAATAATGAATAGTTTGTTAGGTGTTGGTACTCATTATTGCCTTTTAATAAAGCAGAATAACCACACCTGACGAACTGGGTTCCTGTTTATAATTCAACGAATAAAACGCTACACTTAACCACTAAATTGGTTTTAGTGGTATTAGCCTTTAGCATAGGAAGTTCCTAATACAAAAACACTTAGGTAATTGCGATGTTAATACGTTGTTTTTAGCACCAAGAGTGTAACAAGCTTGGCTAAAAAGGGCTAGGTTTTGAACTTGCCAACAAGTATATAAATAGCTCTGTGTTAGAACATTGGGGTATATAAAATAAATTCAAGGAAAAGGGTTGAAATTACGTAAAATGAGGCAATAAATGACAGTAGAAGCAAAGAAGTGTGTTTTGAAGGATTAAGCGAGGATCTAAATTAGGTCACTCGCTTTTAGTGGAACAAAGTTGCAATCACTCTAAAATGTCACCGTTAGGGGCAATGTTTTTAGCATGAAGGCCTTTAGGACCTTGTTCTAATTCGAATGTTACATCTTGACCAGCTTTAAGTGTCTTATAACCGTCCATTACGATCGTTGAGTAATGAGCGAAAATATCATTCTCGCAGCCGTCTTCTACGATGAAACCAAAACCTTTGGCGTTGTTGAACCATTTGACTTTACCACAAGCCATACTTCTACATCCTTCTATAAGTTGACTAATTTAGTTATTCTAAACCGTATAATTTGCTAGACTGACTAAGGTTTAATCAATCTATATTTGACTGTAGTTTATTTAGCCAACCAGTCAAGTGTTTTAAGTTATTTTTTAACATTTTATTTATTTTTTATTCAAGTTTGCTTGAGTTCCAAAGACAAGACTATATTTAATTATGAGTGGTATGAAAGATTCAGGTGTTATAGACACAGTTCGCGATAGTGAAAAGCAAAAGCTACAGCCACCGCGAAAATACAAAGTTGTTTTAAATAACGACGACTACACGCCTATGGACTTTGTAATAGAAGTTCTGATGACGTTTTTTAATATGGATAGCGATAGAGCAACCGACGTGATGCTTCAAATTCATGAAAAAGGTAAAGGTATATGCGGGGTTTACAGCCTCGACGTAGCCCATACCAAAGCTGAACAAGTTAACCGCTACTCGCGGGATAACGAGCATCCACTGCTTTGTAGTTGTGAGCAGGAATAAATACCAATTTTATTAAAAAGTGATCATTTAAGCGGATTAAATAACTTATTAACTTCGTTAAAAATTATTTATATAGAACAACTATATTTGTAATTTTTGCCTTGTAACTAAGCTATTTACTCATCGCTATAATAGCCACTAATTTGATGCAATTGGTATAAATACCAATTAGGGTGATCAAACATCCAATTGATGTGGTATAAATTATTATCTCAGTAAGGGGTTGCCAATGCTAAACAAAGACTTAGAACTAACCTTAAATGCCGCGTTTCGTGAAGCGCGCACTCGCCGTCATGAGTTTATGACCGTAGAGCACCTTTTACTTGCGCTTTTAGATAACCCGTCAGCGGGGGAAGCATTAAACGCGTGCGGTGTTGATATTTCAGGCTTAAAAACTGAACTATTAGAGTTTATCGACGAAACCACGCCGGTAATTCCAGATTTAGAAGAAGAGCGCGAAACTCAGCCTACACTTGGCTTTCAACGAGTCCTTCAGCGTGCAGTTTTTCATGTTCAATCATCAGGAAAAAATGAAGTAACAGGCGTAAACGTTTTGGTTGCTATTTTTTCAGAGCAAGAAAGCCAAGCCGTATATTTACTTAAAAAGAGCGATATTTCTCGCTTAGATATTGTTAACTTTATTTCTCATGGTATTTCAAAAGCAGATGATGAGTTAGGTGACGACACCGACGACATTCATGAAGAAGTGCAAGAAGTACAAAACGAAGAAGCAAGCAAACTAGATAGCTTTACTACTAATTTAAACGCACAAGCCCGTGATGGTCATATTGACCCATTAATTGGTCGTGATAGCGAAGTAGAGCGCACAGTACAGGTATTGTGTCGCCGTAAAAAGAATAACCCGTTACTTGTGGGTGAAGCCGGGGTTGGTAAAACAGCCATTGCAGAAGGCCTTGCGTATCGAATTGTAAACGAGCAAGTACCAGAGGTAATTGCTGATGCAGTTGTTTACTCTCTTGATATGGGCGCATTGCTGGCGGGCACTAAATACCGTGGGGATTTTGAAAAACGCTTTAAAAGTTTATTAAAAGAGCTGCAAGCAAAACCAGGCTCGATTTTATTTATTGATGAAATACACACGATTATTGGTGCAGGTGCAGCTTCGGGCGGCGTAATGGATGCATCAAACTTATTAAAACCACTACTTTCTAGTGGGCAATTACGTTGTATGGGCTCAACTACATACAATGAATATAAAAATATTTTTGAGAAAGACCGCGCATTGGTTCGCCGCTTTCAAAAAATTGATGTACTTGAACCAAGTGTTGCCGATACCACTAAAATATTAAATGGCTTAAAAGAGCGTTACGAAGAGCATCATGGTATTCGTTATACGCAAAAAGCCCTTAAAGCAGCCGCTGAGCTAAGCGCTAAGTACATTAATGAACGTCACTTACCTGACAAAGCCATTGATGTAATAGACGAAGCCGGTGCAAACCAGCGCTTGCAACCTAGTTCTAAGCGTAAAAAAACCATTGGTGTATCAGATATTGAGTTGATCATATCTAAAATGGCACGTATTCCACCGCAAAATGTGTCATCAACAGATAAAGAAACGCTTAAAAACCTTGATCGTAATCTTAAAATGTTGGTGTTTGGGCAAGATCAATCTATTGACGCACTTACATCAGCTATTAGATTATCTCGTTCAGGACTTGCGAACGAAGATAAACCAGTGGGTTCTTTCTTATTTGCAGGCCCAACAGGTGTAGGTAAAACAGAAGTCACTAAACAGCTAGCTAAATGTATGGGTGTTGAGTTTATTCGTTTTGATATGTCTGAGTACGTTGAGCGCCATGCGGTGAGTCGTTTAATTGGTGCACCACCAGGCTACGTAGGGTTTGAGCAAGGCGGATTATTAACCGAAGCTGTAATTAAAAACCCACATGCTGTTGTACTTTTGGATGAAATTGAAAAAGCACATCCAGATATTTACAATATTTTGCTGCAAGTAATGGATCACGGTACGTTAACCGACAACAACGGCCGTAAAGCCGACTTTAGAAATGTGGTTGTAGTAATGACTACCAATGCCGGTGTGCAAGAAACAACGCGTAAATCTATTGGCTTTAGTGAGCAAGACCATACGCACGATGCAATGGGCGAAATTAATAAAGTATTCTCGCCAGAATTTAGAAACCGCTTAGATAACATTATTTGGTTTAACCACCTTGAAAAAGACGTTATTTTACAAGTTGTTGATAAATTTGTTGTAGAACTGCAAACGCAATTAGATAAGAAGTCAGTTAATTTAGAACTTACATCTAAAGCGCGCGAATGGCTTGCAGACAAAGGCTACGATAAAGCAATGGGAGCGCGACCTATGGCGCGTGTTCTTCAAGAAGAGCTTAAAAAACCACTGGCCAACGAAATTTTATTTGGTCAACTTATTGATGGCGGCACAGTTAAAGTGTCTGTTAAAGATAAAAAAATACGCTTTGATTATGAAAGTAATTTAACACCAGCGTAATTAAAAATAGCTCGCTTACAGCGAGCTATTTTTTTGCTTCTTACTGGCAACAAAAAACCCAGCAAAAGCTGGGTTTTTTGTTTATTAAATGTAATTGCTAGTGAGTACCATCAATTACATTTAATAAACGCTTAAAGCTAGTTATGCACTAGCCAAAAACTAAATCTCGTTTACGCACTTACTTAGCGAGCACGGAATACGATACGACCTTTCGATAAATCGTAAGGAGTCATTTCTACCGTTACTTTATCGCCGGTTAAAATACGGATATAGTTTTTGCGCATTTTACCTGAAATATGAGCCACAACTACGTGACCATTTTCTAGCTCAACTCGGAACATTGTATTTGGTAAAGTATCAAGGACTGTCCCTTGCATTTCGATTACGTCTTCTTTCGCCATGTTTAGCGTAACACCTCTTTAATAGTTAAACGCTGCAGATTTTGCCCAAAATACGCCAATAAGTAAAGGCGCAGGGGGCATTTTTGCAAATTAAATAGCCAACCACTCATCATTAACCTGTTTTTGTGCGGGCAAAAACTGAGTTTTGTACTTCATTTTGTCGCATTCGTCTATTTGGTAGCCCAAATACACAAATTCCTTATTTTGTTCTTTAGCAAATTTAAGCTGCTGTAAAATCATTACCGAGCCTAAACTATAGTGCTCAAAGTCGGGGTCAAAAAACGTATAAATAGCCGATATAGCGTTGTTCATACAATCAGTTACCGCAACGGCCACTAACGTATCTTGATGCCATAACTCTATAAATGTTATCTCTAGCCAGCTGCATAATAAAAAGCTCTGGAACTGCGTTTTATCAGGAGGGTACATAGAGCCATCGCTATGGCGTAAGCTTATATATTTACTGTAGAGCGGATAGTATTGCTCACGCTCAACACTTGAATATTTAACCTCAAATGCTGATTTTGCTTTGTTTTGTTTACGTTTTTGCGATTTTGATGGAATAAATTGTTGCGCTAATACACGTACTGAGTTGCACTCGCTACAAATAGGGCAGTGCGGGCGATAAATTTGGTTACCGCTGCGACGAAAGCCTAACGCTAATAGTTGTTCAAATTTATCAGTTGTATAACAGCTTGGATCTAAAATCACCAAAAGCTGTTCTTGTCGATCGGGTAGATAGCTACAAGCAAACTCTTGGCTTAAGCCAACGCGTGCCGGAAGATGTTCATTCATAAATTGCGTTTAGCTCCTGTGGTTCCCACATAGTTTGGTCAACACAATAAGTGTGTGCTTTTTTGAGTCTAGTCAAAAATTCTGAGCGGGGGATCACTTTTGCACCTAAAGAAGTTAAATAAGGGTTTTCTAGTTGGCAATCTATAAAATGTGCATTATTACGTTTTAGCCAATTAACCAACGCCCACATTGCAAGCTTCGAGCAGTTGGTTTGATGATGAAACATCGACTCGCCACAAAATACACCATTTTGCATAATGCCATAAAGGCCACCTGCTAGTTCACCATCACGCCAAATTTCAACACTGTGTGCAATACCAGCCTCGTGCGCATCGTTGTATGCGTCAATCATATCTTGAGTGATCCAAGTGCCATCGGTATCAATGCGTTGCTCACAGCACGCTTCAATCACCTCAGCAAACGCATTATTAACAGTGACTTTTACGGGGTGCTTTTTTAAATGCTTTCGCAGGCTCTTACTTATATGAAACTCATTAAGCTCTACAATGCCACGCTCGCTTGGCGACCACCACATAATGGGCTCGTCTTCACTAAACCACGGAAAAATACCATTTTTGTAAGCATTACTTAAACGAGCAACTGATAAATCACCGCCTATTGCCAGTAACCCATCAGGAGAGGTGAGTGCATATTCAGGATGTGGAAATGCTATATCGTTTTCACTCAATTGGTATAGCTGGTTTCTCATACATTGCTTAATTTATTAATTATCTTAAAAGTGTAACTATATTTTAGGCATAAAAAAAGGCTGAATTATCAGCCCTTTCTAAATTATTTATTGTGATTACAGATTATCTAGGAAACGTTCTGCATCAAGGGCTGCCATACAGCCTGTACCCGCTGATGTGATTGCTTGACGATAAATATGGTCAGATACATCACCTGCAGCAAAAACGCCTGCTACGCTTGTTTGAGTGGCGTTACCGTTAAGACCTGACTCAACAACTAAATAGCCGTCTTTCATTTCTAGTTGGCCTTCAAACATATCTGTGTTTGGTTTATGGCCAATAGCAATAAATACACCCGCTAAATCAAGCTCTTCAGTAGCATCAGAGTTTGCGTCTTTGATACGCACACCAGTTACGCCCATTTGATCGCCAAGTACTTCATCTAAAGTACGGTTATAATGCATTACAACATTACCATTAGCTGCTTTTTCAGCTAAACGGTCAGCAAGAATTTTTTCACTGCGGAAACTATCACGACGGTGAATAACATGTACTTCATCAGCAATGTTAGATAAGTAAAGCGCTTCTTCAACCGCTGTATTACCACCGCCTACTACTGCAACTTTTTGACCTTTATAGAAGAAGCCATCACACGTAGCACAAGCTGAAACACCACGACCTTGGAAATTAGTTTCAGACTCTAAACCTAAGTACTTAGCAGATGCGCCTGTTGCAATAATTAATGCGTCACATGTGTAAGTGCCTTGATCGCCAGTTAACGTGAAAGGGCGTTTAGATACATCAACTTTATTAATGTGATCAAAAACAATTTCAGTTTCAAAGCGTTCAGCGTGCTCTTTCATACGGTCCATTAACGCAGGACCTGTTAAGCCGTGTGCATCGCCAGGCCAGTTTTCAACTTCGGTAGTCGTTGTTAATTGACCACCTTGCTGAATACCTGTAATTAAAACAGGGTTTAAATTTGCACGGGCTGCGTATACTGCGGCTGTGTAACCAGCGGGGCCTGAGCCTAAAATAAGTAACTTACAATGTTTTGCTTCAGTCATGATCTTTTCCTAAACGTTTAATTCTGAACTTAATGGCTTCGATTCTAAGAAAAACAAGGCACAAGTAAACAAATTCCGTGATTATTTTTTTCAGCAAATCGAAAAGCTGTGCAGTATTGTGTACTAGTACTATGTGCTTTTACAGTTAATACGTTAAAGTAGCTCAATAAATAGACTAACAGGCAACAAAACAGCGTTAATTCATGACCACCTTGAATTTTTTTGTTATGTTTTACCTAATTTTATTTGTCACTGATAGATTATGTGACCTAAGCAAATAGGCAACTATGTTATTTTGGCAGGAAAAACCCGCATTTGGGTTGACTTCAAAAGACGTTAACGTCTTAACCAATGCGCAAGATTACCGCACGCAACTGCTACGTTTAATTGCTAGCGCAAAAAAGCGAATTTACATTACAGCGTTGTATTTACAAGACGACGAAGCTGGGCGCGAAATTTTAGAAGCGCTTCATCGCGTGTCATTAGCAAACCCTGCACTTGAAATAAAAGTGCTGGTGGATTTTCATCGCGCGCAACGCGGCCTTATCGGCGCCGAAAAATCAGACGGTAACGCAAGTTTATATTGTGACTTTTTAGAAAAATTTAAATCTAACGTTCAGGTTTACGGTGTACCCGTAAAAGCTAAAGAGCTCTTTGGCGTATTACACTTAAAAGGTTTTGTAATTGACGATACCTTACTTTACAGCGGTGCAAGTTTAAATAATGTGTATTTGCAATATAACGAGCGCTACAGGCTCGACCGCTACTTTTTAGTGACGCAAAACGAGTTGTGTGACTCTGTAGTCGACTTTATAGAGTCTCAACTGCTTAGTTCTATTGCTGTTCCAAGAATTGATTCTCGTCCACTTAAGCGTTTAATCGACTTTAAGCTTGAACAAAAGCAATTAATGCGCGATCTAAAATCAGCAAGTTATAAATCGGCCGGGCAAAAAAATACACAGCCGTTAGGTGTGCGTTTGTTTTTAGGGCTAGGGCGGCGTAATAATGAGCTAAACCGTATTATAAAAGCGTTGTTTGATACTACAGAACAAGAGCTTGTTCTTTATACTCCGTATTTTAACTTTCCAGCACCGCTAATGCGCTCACTGCGCCGGTTATTAAAACAAGGTAAGCAAGTTACTATTGTAGTAGGCGATAAAACAGCAAATGACTTTTACTTACCGCCAAGTGAGCCATTTAGTAAAATTGGTGCACTGCCGTATTTATACGAAACCATATTGCACAAATTTGTAAAATCGCAAAAACGTCATATTGATAACGGTAATTTAAATGTGTACTTGTGGAAAGATGAAAGCAACTCTTTTCATTTAAAGGGCATTTGCTCTGACCGCACTAAGCATTTATTAAGCGGGCATAACTTAAACCCACGTGCGTGGGGACTGGATATAGAAAACGGTATTTTAATTGATGATGCTGAGCAAACAATCATGCCAGCAATAGATACCGAAAAGCAGGAAATACTAAAACATTGCCGCCGTTTAACTGGCCCCGATGACTTAGAGACAATGGATGATTACCCGCAACCGGTTAAAAAACTACTTGGCCAGGCTAAACGTGTAAAAGTAGATTTTATAATTAAGCGTTTTATATAAATCAACCCATAAAATTATACCAATCCTCATAATTAAGTGATCTATTTTGCGGATTGGTATTAGACACAAAAAAAGCAGCTAACTAGCTGCTTTTTTAATGCTTATAGTTAGGTAACTCTTTACCTAACTATAAAACACATATTTATGCGTTTTCTACTGCAGTGCGTGGGTCAACATATTCCATGTTGAACGCTTCTGCTACTTCTTTGTATGTAACTTGGCCTTTAATTACGTTTAAGCCTTTTAAGAAGTGAGCGTCATCAAGTAGTGCCTTTTTGTAACCTTTGTTTGCAAGGTTAATAATGAAAGGCAATGTTGCATTGTTAAGTGCAAAAGTAGATGTACGTGGAACAGCGCCAGGCATGTTAGCAACACAGTAGTGAACAACTTCATCAACGATGAAAGTAGGATCAGCATGTGTAGTTGCTTTAGAAGTAGCAATACAGCCACCTTGGTCAATGGCAACATCAACAATTGCAGAGCCAGGCTTCATTGCTTTAATGTGATCAGCTGTTACTAGCTTAGGTGCCGCTGCACCAGGAATTAGTACGCCACCAATTACTAGGTCTGCTTCTAGTACATGTTTTTCAAGAGCGTCAGCAGTAGAGTAAATAGCTTTTACTTTATTACCAAATTGCGCGTCTAATGCACGAAGTACATCAATGTTACGATCAAGTACTACAACGTCTGCGCCCATACCCACAGCCATTTGTGCAGCACTGCGACCAACCATGCCACCGCCAATTACAACAACTTTTGCAGCTTCAACACCTGGTACGCCACCAAGTAGCATGCCACGACCATGGTTAGATTTTTCAAGTGCTTGTGCACCAGCTTGAATAGACATACGACCAGCAACTTCACTCATAGGTGCAAGAAGAGGTAAACCGCCACGCGCATCTGTTACTGTTTCGTATGCGATACAAATCGCTTTGCTTTTAACAAGGTCTTCAGTTTGTGGAAGATCAGGTGCAAGGTGAAGATAAGTAAATAAAATTTGGTCTTCACGTAGCATTGCACGCTCAACAGCTTGTGGCTCTTTTACTTTTACGATCATGTCTGCTTTAGCAAAAACATCAGCAGCAGTTGCTAAAATTTCAGCGCCAGCTAGTGTGTAATCTTCGTTTGTAAAACCAATGCCCATACCTGCATCTGTTTCAACAATCACTTGGTGGCCGTGATTTACTAATTCACGAACACTCGCAGGAACCATACCTACACGGTATTCATGGTTTTTAATTTCTTTAGGTACACCAATAATCATAAAATTTGCCTTAATAAGAACGGATTAACATTTTTCACTATTATATTCATCATAAGGCAGTGTGTCTCACCTTTTTTAAATGCCAGGCTAGTGTTATTATCTAAATTACAAAAATAAACAGAATAAAAAACTAGTTGGGCTTATGCATCAGTTATTAGATAGAATTGACCGTAAAATTTTAATGGAATTACAACACGATGGGCGCCTTTCTAATGTTGAACTGGCCCGACGAGTTGGCCTGAGCGCCACGCCCTGTCTGGAGCGCGTTAAAAAGTTAGAACGAGAAGGATATATACTCGGTTATAAAGCGGTGGTCGATCCTGCCAAGCTTGGCCAAGGTTTATCTGTGTATGTAGAAGTGACAATTACTAAAACCTCTCCTGATGTATTTGACGAATTTAGTGCAGCCGTTAAAAAGCACGAAGAAATAATAGAGTGTCATTTAGTGTCGGGTAATTTCGATTTTTTATTAAAAACGCGAGTTAACGATATGTCGGAATACCGAGGTGTTTTAGGCGATATACTTTTAAAGCTTCCTAACGTAAGCGAAAGCCGAACTTATGTAGTAATGGAAGAGGTAAAAGGTGAACAAGGTGTAATTATTCACCCTTATATTGCTTAAGGGCTTTGCTTGCGCGTTGGTATATTTATTTTTACGCTTAAATAATAAAAACTTGTTCATAATCAGGCCATACAAACTAAGATAAAGTGCATCAAATTGCATTTCCTGCTAAGGTATTTGACTGCTAAGCAAGTGCAAATAGAATAATAAAGAGGGATAGGAAGCTATGCGCCTAAACGGTGTGCAAAGACTATTAGAAACAGGGCTGATAATCAGTACCTTTGCGGCAATTTTCATTTTATGTGCCTTGATCAGCTTTGATCCAGCAGATGCTGCTTGGTCACAAACAAGCTTTAGCGAAGTAAGTAATATTACAGGCGCTGCTGGTGCGTGGATTGCTGATATATTATTACTTACCTTTGGTTGGCTCGCGTACTTTGTACCTGCGGCAATTCAGTTGTTTGGCTATTTATTGTTTAAGCAACCTCACCGAATTTTACAGCTTGATTACACAACGCTTGCACTTCGTGTTATTGGCTTTTCGTTATTTATAACGTCAGCTACGGCAATTAGCAGTATTAATTTTGACGATATTTATAACTTTTCATCTGGTGGGGTAGTGGGCGATGTGATTGCATCAGCAATGATGCCTGCGTTTAATTTTACCGGTACCACTATTTTATTATTGTGCTTCTTTTTTGCCGGTTTAACACTATTAACAGGCGTGTCGTGGGTTGAGTTTGTAGATTGGTTGGGCGATTTAGTTGTTAGGTTTTATCGTTATACTAAAGCCTACGCACAAGGCTGGATGCATCGAGAACGTATTGCGGGTAGTGCAGTACAAGCTGATGCTCAGTTTAACGATGAAAGTTTTGATGAAATCGCTTTTGATACAAACAACGAGCTAAATGACTCACCTGAATTTGAACAAGCACCGACTAACAATAAAAAACAAAACAAACAAAAAGCCATTACTAAAGAGCAGCCAACGTTTAGTGAGCCACAAATTAGTGATGACTACAGCCCATTTGATGAGCTTGACGATATACTCGATCAAGAAATTGGCTTTAGTGCTATAGACGACGAGCCAATGGATACAGAGGCTGCGCTTAACGCGCTTGATCAAAGCCAAGTCGTTGAACCTGAAAAACCAGTTACTACAGTTGTATCACCAGCTAGGCCTATGCCTAAAGTAAAAGCTGCGTATCAGCCACCACCTTCTGCAAAAGAAAAATTCGAAGAGTTACTTGATAAAGAGCCACCGCCGGGGCCTTTGCCTTCGCTTGATTTGCTTGATAGACCAGACAAAGCTAAAAACCCAATTTCTCAAGAAGAGCTCGATACCGTATCGCGTCTTGTTGAAACAAAATTACTCGACTTCAACGTACAAGCCACTGTAGTAGGTGTGTACCCGGGGCCCGTAGTAACACGTTTTGAGCTTGATTTAGCACCAGGTATAAAGGTGTCTAAAATTACTGGCTTATCTAAAGATTTAGCCCGTTCGCTTTCAGCTATTAGCGTACGTGTAGTTGAAGTTATACCGGGTAAAACATATATAGGCATAGAGCTGCCTAACAAATACCGCGAAATTGTACGTTTATCTGAGGTAATTAACGCCCCTAAATTTGAGCAAAACCCATCACCATTAACCATGGTACTTGGTAAAGATATTGCAGGGCAACCTGTGTGTGCTGATTTAGGTAAAATGCCACACTTACTCGTTGCTGGTACAACTGGTTCGGGTAAATCAGTGGGCGTTAATGTCATGATAGTAAGCTTACTGTATAAATCGGGCCCCGACGATGTACGTATGATCATGATTGATCCTAAAATGCTAGAGCTTTCAGTTTACGAAGGTATTCCGCATTTATTGTGTGAAGTAGTTACCGATATGAAAGAAGCGGCTAATGCGCTGCGTTGGTGTGTAGGTGAAATGGAGCGCCGCTATAAATTAATGTCGGCGCTAGGTGTGCGTAACTTAAAAGGTTACAACCAAAAAGTACTTGAGGCCAAAGAGGCGGGTTACCCAATTCTTGACCCATTATTTAAAGACACCGACGGCATGAAAGAAGGCCCCGATGAGCTAGATAAACTACCGAGCATAGTGGTAGTTATTGACGAATTCGCCGACATGATGATGATTGTAGGTAAAAAAGTTGAAGAGCTAATAGCCCGTATTGCGCAAAAAGCACGTGCAGCGGGTATACACTTAGTACTTGCAACACAGCGCCCATCGGTAGATGTAATTACCGGCTTAATTAAAGCCAATATACCTACACGAATGGCGTTTCAGGTATCAAGTAAAATAGACTCGCGTACCATACTCGACCAGCAAGGCGCCGAAAACCTATTAGGTATGGGTGACATGCTTTATTTACCGCCAGGCACCAGTGTACCAGAGCGTGTGCATGGCGCATTTGTAGACGACCATGAAGTACACGCCGTAGTAAATGATTGGAAAGCACGTGGTAAACCAAACTACGTAGACGAAATTTTAAATGGTGATGCAACAGAAGATATTTTATTACCCGGTGAAGCAAGCGAAAATGCAGATGAAGAGTCAGACCCTCTTTACGACGAAGCGGTCGCGTTTGTAATAGAAACCGGCAAAGTATCGGTATCGTCAGTACAGCGTAAATTGCGTGTTGGCTATAACCGTGCAGCACGACTAGTAGAACAAATGGAAACATCGGGTATCGTGAGTTCGCCAGGTCATAACGGCGCTCGTGATGTATTAGTACCTAATGGAGCAAATTAATGAAAAAATTAAACAGTTTATTATTAGTGCTTGGCAGCTTAGTTGCTACGCCTAGCTTTGCTGATGACAGCCAGGCACTGCAAGACAAACTAGCAACACTTAAAAGTTTTAAAGCGCAGTTTTCGCAAAACGTAACTGATCCGCAAGGTCAAGCGGTTATGCAAGGCGAGGGCACAATTGCCCTTAAACAACCTATGATGATCCGCTGGCAACAAACAAACCCAGACGATACTTTATTTGTATCAAATGGCGACAAAACCTATTACTTCGACAGTTTTGCTGAGCAAGTAACTATAATGGACACCCACAGCCTTATAGATTCCACACCGTTTGTATTGCTTACTTCAAAAGATCCCGCTCAATGGGAAAAGTACAGCGTACAAGCTACTAGCTCTGGCTTTAGTGTTACGCCAAATAAAGGCGTAGAGAGCCAAGTAGAACAACTTGATATTACTTTTGCAGGTAATGAGAAAGGCCTTGCTAAATTAATCGTGACAGATAACTCTGGTCAGCTTTCATCATTTAGTTTTAGCGATGCACAAGTAAATACCGAACTTGATACAAGTACCTTTGAATTTACCCCGCCAGAGGGTGTTGAAATAGACGATCAGAGTAACGGTGAATAATTTAGGCTTTAACTTTGGGCCAGATGTACGCCCGCTTGCGGCGCGAATGCGCCCAACAACGCTTGACGAATATATAGGTCAGCAACATTTACTTAGTGACGATAAACCCCTGCACCAAGCCATTGTTGCAGGGCGTTGCCACAGCTTAATTTTATGGGGCCCGCCTGGTGTGGGTAAAACAACTCTTGCGCAAATTATTGCAAACCATGCCGATGCCCAGCTTATACAAATGTCGGCTGTTACCGCAGGCGTGAAAGATATTCGCGACAGCGTAACGCAAGCCCAAGATAACCTGCAAAGCCGTGGACAACGAACCTTAATGTTTGTTGACGAAGTGCACCGCTTTAACAAATCGCAACAAGATGCATTTTTACCTCACATAGAAGATGGCACTTTTATATTTGTAGGCGCCACAACCGAAAACCCCTCGTTTGCACTTAATAACGCTATTTTATCGCGCGCACGGGTTTATGTTTTAAAGTCATTACAAGAGAGCGACCTATACACAGTTATAGAGCGCGCACTTTTGCAAGATGAGCAACTAAACCAAAAAAACATAGTTATTGCTAATAACGCCAAACAGGCGCTTTGCCAAGCAAGCGGCGGTGATGCGCGAAAAGTGTTAAACCTGCTTGAACAAGCTGTTGATTTAACCACCGAGCAAAACGGCACATACAACGTAGACGAGCACGTATTAAGCCAAGTACTTCCCACGCATTTAGCTAAATACGATAAAGGCGGCGATGAATTTTACGATTTAATATCGGCTTTTCATAAATCAGTACGCGGCAGCTCCCCCGATGGTGCGCTGTATTGGTATTGCCGTATTTTAGCCGGCGGTGGCGACCCACTTTATGTAGCAAGGCGGTTACTTGCCATTGCAACAGAAGACATAGGTAATGCCGACCCCCGCGCAATGGAAGTGGCGTTAAACGCATGGGATATATTTCAGCGTGTAGGCCCAAGTGAGGGCGAGCGCGCCATTGCACAAGCCACCTTATATTTAGCCAGCGCACCCAAAAGTAATGCGGTTTATATGGCATTTAACCAGGCAAAGGCTGACGCCAAAAACGAGCCAAGTTACCCGGTGCCAGAGCATCTACGCAATGCACCAACCAACTTAATGAAAGACTTATGTTACGGCGCTGAGTACCGCTATGCGCATAACGAAGAGGGTGCCTTTGCCGCAGGTGAAAAGTACTTACCGCCAGAAATGGACGGCAAAGAATATTACTTACCGAGCGATCGCGGCCTTGAGCAAAAAATTAAACAAAAACTCGATTACCTAAAAGAGCGCGATGCGCAAAGCCCACTTAAGCGGTACGAAAATGATTAAACTTTATATGATGATTGCCCTTGGCGGCGCCTCAGGAGCCTGTTTACGGTTTTTTATTAGCGAAACCACGCTAAAACTCCTCGGTAGGGGATTCCCTTTTGGCACGTTGACGGTTAATATTCTGGGTTCATTGTTAATGGGCATTTTGTACGGTTTGATAGATAAAGAAATTATCACCGCAAGCCCCGCCAAAACCCTTATTGGTATTGGCTTTTTAGGTGCGTTAACCACCTTCTCAACATTCTCAATGGACTCGTTGTTGTTGTTACAACAAGGTCACTTTATTAAAATGGCCCTCAATATCATCTTAAATGTGATGATCTGTATTTTTATGGCTTGGCTGGGCCTTCAGCTGGTAATGCAAAAAGGTTAAAAAACTAACATGTTAGATTCTAAATATTTACGACAAGACGTTGAGCAAACTGCAGCACGCTTAGCGGCTCGTGGCTACGAGCTTGATGTTGCAAAAGTGACAGAACTTGAAGAGCAACGCAAAACATTACAAGTAAAAACGCAAGAGCTTCAAAGTCAACGTAACGCCAGTGCTAAAGCCATTGGTCAAGCAAAAGCGAAAGGCGAAGATGCACAGCCACTACTAGACGCAGTGGCAAATTTAGGCAGCGAATTAGACGCAACTAAAAAAGCGCAAGACGAAGTACTAAACGCCATTAATGACATTGCATTAGCAATTCCAAACTTGCCAGACGAATCAGTACCAGAAGGCGCTGACGAAGACGACAACGTTGAAATACTTACTTGGGGCACGCCTAAAAAGTACGACTTTGAAGTAAAAGATCACGTAGATGTAGGGCAAGATCTAAACGGCCTAGATTTTGAAATGGGCGTTAAAATTAGTGGCGCACGCTTTACAGTAATGCGCGGCCAAGTAGCACGTATGCACCGTGCACTTACACAATACATGCTAGATACCCACACAGACACAAACGGTTATACAGAAATGTATGTACCGTACTTAGTAAACAGCGCAAGCCTTTACGGGACTAGCCAATTACCTAAGTTTGCAGGCGACTTATTCCACACATTAGGCCTAGTAAACGACGACGGTGAACAACAAGCTGGCTTTAGCTTAATTCCTACAGCAGAAGTACCGCTTACCAACAGCGCACGCGACGAAATTTACGAAGAAAGTGATTTACCAATTCGCTTAACTGCACACACGCCATGTTTTAGAAGTGAAGCA
>NZ_PNCW01000150.1:0-414 GCF_005886985.1 Pseudoalteromonas sp. S3178
ACAGCACCACAAGCCGCGGGTAAAATTCATACTGACTTTGAGCGAGGCTTTATTCGTGCTCAAACCATTGCATTTGATGACTACATTGAGTTTCGCGGTGAAACTGGTGCGAAAGACGCAGGGAAAATGCGTCAAGAAGGTAAAGAATACATCGTGAAAGATGGCGATGTGATGAACTTCTTATTTAACGTGTAACCATAGTTACTACACGCTATTTCAATAAAAGGAGCTTCGGCTCCTTTTTAGTTTTATCAACTCTGCTTTTTAATCAAATAAGTACCTTGCTCTTCAGAGTAAGTTATAGACTTCAAAGGAATAAAAATTCACAGGATTTGTTAAAAATTTGCAATTGCACCGCATGATTTTATATAAAAACAAGCCGTTTCGCTTAATTTATCTGCAAACAAACTGTGT
>NZ_PNCW01000151.1:0-276 GCF_005886985.1 Pseudoalteromonas sp. S3178
AATAAAGACGATATCGCATATGTCATATTTACCTCTGGTAGTACAGGAAAGCCTAAAGGGGTGACTATTTCGCATGAAGGGGCTGTTAATACAATTTTGGCTGTTAATGAGCGTTTTGCTGTGTCATCAGAGGATAATGTTTTAGCGTTATCTGAATTAAGCTTTGACTTATCAGTGTACGATATATTTGGTGTATTGGCTGCAGGCGGTACAATCGTATTTCCTGACACCTCTCGTACTAAAGAGCCGAGTCATTGGTGTGAGCTGATTGCGCGT
>NZ_PNCW01000152.1:0-234 GCF_005886985.1 Pseudoalteromonas sp. S3178
GGAAATAACCGCGATTCCTAATGCCCCAGATTATATCAAAGGGGTCATTAACCTCAGGGGAACTATCGTACCGATCATTGACTTGCGTTTGCGCTTTGGGATTGAGCCACAGCCTTACGGACCACTGACAGTCGTCATCGTGGTTAAAGAGCAAGTAAGAGAGAAAACTAAGGTAATGGGCTTGGTGGTTGACGCTGTGTCCGATGTTTACGCAATTAATCAACAGGATGCGAA
>NZ_PNCW01000153.1:0-246 GCF_005886985.1 Pseudoalteromonas sp. S3178
TGCCCATGGGCAGCGTGAAGGGCTTGGTGCTCATTGGGAAATGTGGATGTTCGCTCAAGGCGGAATGAGCTCACTGGAGGCTATTAGAGCGTCAACGCTCGACCCAGCCAAATATTTAGGGCTTGATAAAAACGTAGGCTCGCTTGAAGTAGGTAAACTTGCCGATTTAATGGTAATAGATGGCGATCCACTTAAGAATATTCGAGATTCGGATAAAGTTGATTACACCATGATCAATGGTCGTTT
>NZ_PNCW01000154.1:0-244 GCF_005886985.1 Pseudoalteromonas sp. S3178
AAATGAGGTGCATACAGCACGTAGTAAACGATTCATTTTTGAGTTTTTTTAGTTGATGTAGAGAGATGGTAGCCAAGCTTTGATAAAAGAAGCAAGCGTAGCGCGATGGGTTATTTTGTATGAGAGAGTTGTGAGAACGAGTTTATTTTGTGGGAGCGAGTTCAGCTCGCGATCTTTTAATTGCTCGCCGCGTAAAGCGTCTCCTACCAGAATGGCTTATTTTGTGGGAGCGAGTTTACCTCGC
>NZ_PNCW01000155.1:0-424 GCF_005886985.1 Pseudoalteromonas sp. S3178
CAGCATTCGGCTAAATATACCATCTGGAAAAATGCGCATGCGCGTTTCCCAAACCTAGTATTTCAAATCGAAGATACATAACCTTTAGATAAAAAATAATATTATTAATTTATTCATGCGTAAACGCGCAAAAATTTTTTCATTATTTTCCTTGATATCCGAGAATCTTAGATAATACTGTATATATATACAGCAATGTAAGGTAAGGAGTTATCATGAGTCTAAAAAGCCCATTTCTGAAAGGTCTTCAGGAAGAAATGCGTATGCGTGGTTACAGCATTAGAACAGAAAAAACCTACCTATATTGGATTAAGGCATTCATTAACTTTCACCACAAGCGTCACCCTGAGACAATGGGAACGGAAGAGGTTACACAATTTTTGACCTTCCTTGCCAACCAACGAAATGTGGCAATCAACACACA
>NZ_PNCW01000156.1:0-230 GCF_005886985.1 Pseudoalteromonas sp. S3178
TGTAACAAATACTCAGTTCCATGGTCATCATAGTTCAGAAGGTCATGAACGAGCCCCGAATGCCGCTTCTTTACAGTCACCGACTTTCACTGTGTTAAAACAACCATCTTATGGCACATTTCAAGTCTTATCTGACTGTGATTTAAATGCGTTGGCAATGGCTAACTCATCACAATTATTGACTGAAATTAAGCAACAAGGGCGTACATGCATCAATGAACTGTTTAGTG
>NZ_PNCW01000157.1:0-725 GCF_005886985.1 Pseudoalteromonas sp. S3178
CAGCGGGGTAAACAGCGCTGCTGACTTAATCACCCAATCGCTCATGGTTTGGCGGCTCAGCTCAATGCCGTATTGCTTAAACATGCTCTCTTGGCGATGAAGCGGTAAACCATATTGATATTTACTGGTGATGAGTTGGCTAAGTAAGCTCGCGGGGGCAATGCCGTTGTTAATGGGCATGGCGGGCATAGGCTGTTGCTTTATCGTTGACCCAGTGCCTGATTTTTCACACTCACGACAGGCGTATTTAGGGCGAATATGTTCAATCACTTTGACGTGTGCTGGAATGAACTCAAGCTTTTCAGCTGTATCTTCACCGATTTTATGTAACTCACCACCGCAACATGCACAGCTTTTATCTGCTATGTCGTGGATAACTTGTTCACGGGGTAAGTCTTTTGGCAGTGGCTTGCGTTTAGGCTTGTTGCGGGTGTAGCTAATTCCTTGCTGCTCTGGCTCAGCTTTCTCAGCAATCTCTTCAACTTCATTAAATAATTCACCTTGCCCTACAAAGCCTTCAGCACTTTTGCCGAATTGCTTTTGTTGGGCTAAACGGAATTGCTCATATAAATAGGCGATTTTAGCATCTTTCTGTATAGATACTTCGCGCTCATATTTAAGCTGTTTTTCAAGCTCAGCAATGCGTTGTTGTAAGGTAAATACATCGTTCATGCCGTTTATTTTACGGCTTTTATGCACAATGAATAGGGTTAATAACTTAAACC
>NZ_PNCW01000158.1:0-392 GCF_005886985.1 Pseudoalteromonas sp. S3178
CGGATGAAGGATTGTGGGGTGAAATAGATTCATTATGTGAAAAATGGCAGTCTGAAGCGGAAGATCAAACTGAGGCGGAGATAATAGCCGACAGGATAATTGGAAAAAGCCAGAGGATGGCGAACCTCAAAATTCGTCGTACAAAGTTCAAAAGTGTCTTGTATCATATACTAAAGGAACTAATTCAATCTCAGGGAACCGTAAAGGTTTATCGCGGTAGTAGTTTTTCACACGATTCGATAAAGATAAGCTTACATTATGAAGAGCAGCATATTACAGCCGTATGGGTCTACTTGACAGTAAAATTTGAAGAGCATTGGAAGCCTGTTGATGTAGAGGTCGAGTTTAGATGCAAGTTCAAGGAGCGAAAGGTGGATGGGTAGGTTATATAG
>NZ_PNCW01000159.1:0-393 GCF_005886985.1 Pseudoalteromonas sp. S3178
TTGATGAACGCTGGCACATACCAACATGGCGTTACCCCTGCCTGACATCAATGCTGGCTTTACCTCCATATCCATCAGCATGTCGCTAACAATTTGTTCTAAGCGAGATTTACTCGAGAGCACCTTCTGCATTGTGCCCCATTTTTGTTTGAGCTGCATTTTAGCAAGATTCGAAAGGCCCTTGGTTTTAGCTTCAAACCATTGATCCACCTTTTTCTTTGAAGTTAAGTGCTGATCAATATCTCTTGCTTCATAACGAAGGTCGAGCACTACGCCATCATTCACGGCTTCATCAAATTTATAGGTGTGAATATAGGGACCAAACACTTCTAAAGACTTTTTCTTGTCTTTTTTCATCAGTGGCGTACCCGTAAAACCGATAAACATGGCTTT